>JAUXPG010000151.1 GCA_030683915.1 Gemmobacter sp. | reverse complement strand
AAACCGCCGAACGCCCCGGGATCTGGAAATCGCGCATCAAAACTCCTGCAGGATGGTCACTTGATGCAGGGTCTGCCTTCTTCTCATCGACCAAAGAATCCAACGGGGGTCCGGGGGTGTGAAACCCCCGGCTTGTGACCTGTCAGGATTTTTTCACCGGCCAGACCGGATGCGGCACCGGGTCCTTGCGCGTCAGCAGATAGCGCCGGAACACCTCGGCATAGCTTTCATACCGATAGCCATCATTGCTGCGCAGGAAATGTTCCCGGTTGCGGGCGTAAAGCGCGGGCAACCGATACCACGGCACGCCCGGATGCATGTGGTGCACGATATGGTAGTTGTTGTTCAAGAACAGCCACGCCAGCACCCCTTGATCTTCCACCACCACGGTGCGGGCGCGAGGGCAGTCATGCGCGCGATGCTCCAGATAGGTGCGGATTTTCAGCAATCCGTGCCCGATCCACGCTGCCAGCAAATACGCCCAGACCGGAAACCCGACCCAGACCAGCCACGCCACCACCGGCACCAGTCCCGCGGCGTTCAGCGCCCAATCGCGTGCCACGCCGGGGGTTCCGGCGCGGATCAGCCGCCACTCGCTGGCCATCCACAGCAAGTTTCCGACCAGCGGTCCCAGAACCATTCGCCCCAACAAGGTGTTGTTCGCGTTCAACACCGCCTGTTGCCAGCGCGGCAGCCGCGCCCACACGGCGGGGTCCTGAAAATTCGATTCCGGATCGTCATAGGGGTCCGTCAGAATGGGGTCGTTGTGATGCGCAAGATGGGTGTCGCGGAACCGGCCATAAGGCACGCAGATCGTCAGCGCCGGAAAGACCATCGCCTCGTTCAACGCGCGGCTGCGGAACGGGTGGCCGTGCAGGACTTCGTGTTGCAGGCTGGAAAACTGCGCGATGGCCAGCCCCGTCACGACAATCCCCAAAGGCAGCCAAAGCCCGGCCAGCACCGTCGTGCCCAGAGCCCATACCGCATAGGTCGCGCCGATCAGCCCCAGTGTCAGCCATTCCACCGCAGGCACCTGCAGCTCGCGCACATCGGGACGGTCGGTCATTCGAAACTCCGCAGCCAAAACCTGCGTTACGCTTACCGCGTACAGCAAGGCTTGATCAGATCGGGAATGCGCTGCAAAAAGGAACCGATGTTGACTAAATACTACAGGTGGTGACGATGCAGGACAAACGCGACCGCGCCGCCCTTTTCCGCGAACGGTTGGCCGAGGCGATGACCGGGCGCAGTCAGGCGGCGCTTGCGCGCTCGGTCGGGGTGGACAGGTCCACCATCTCGCAACTCCTGGCGCCGGGAACCAAGCGTCTGCCAAACGCGCAGGTCGTGGCCGAATGTGCGGCGGCGCTGGATGTGTCGGCGGACTGGCTTCTGGGGTTGACCGACCGGCCCGAACGCAGCGCCGAACTGCTGGCCGCCGCGCTGAGCATGACCGAGGCGCCACGCGCGCTGATTGACGAAACGATCTTTGCCTTTCACCGCGAGGCGGCGGGCTACAAGATCCGGCATGTTCCCGCGACGCTGCCCGACATGCTCAAGACACCCGACATGCTGCGCTGGGAATACGAACCGCATCTGGGCCGCACGGCGGATCAGGCCATCGGCGCATCGCAGGATCGGCTGGCGTGGATGCGGGGTGCGCGGTCAGATTACGAAATCGCGATTCCGCTGCACGAGGTGGCGGCGATGGCGCAAGGCGTCGGTTATTACGCTGGCCTGCCCGCCGAGGTGCGCGCGGGCCAGATTGACCGGCTGGCGGAACTGACCGATCAGCTTTACCCGGCGCTGCGCATCTATCTGTTCGACGCGCGGCGGGTGTTTTCCGCACCGCTGACGGTGTTCGGGCCGCTTCTGGCGGTGCTTTACCTCGGGCGCCATTACCTTGCGTTCCGAGATACCGCGCGGGTCGAGGCGTTTGCCCGCCATTTCGACACGCTGGTGCGCGAGGCCAGCGTCAGCGCGCGCGAAATGCCGGGGTATCTGCGCGCGCTGAGCCAGCATATGTGAGTGGCGGCGGTGGCCCCAGTCGCGCGCTGGCGTCAGATCCGTTCGATCGCTAATGCAATGCCCTGACCGCCACCGATGCACATGGTGATCAGGGCACGACGGCCCCCGATGCGTTCCAGTTCGTGCATTGCCTTGACCGTGATAATGGCGCCCGTCGCCCCGACCGGATGGCCCAGCGCGATGGCACCGCCATTCGGGTTCACGCGAACCGGGTCCATTCCCAGCGCCTTGCCAACCGCCAGCGCCTGCGCGGCAAACGCCTCGTTTGATTCGATGACGTCGAAATCCCCGATGGTCAGCCCGGTGCGCGCCAGCAACGCCTGCACCGCCGGGATCGGGCCGATGCCCATCACTTTTGGCGCCACGCCGGCGTGGGCATAGCCCAGCACCCGCGCCCGTGGTTTCAGCCCGCCGCGCGCCGCCGCATCCGCGCGTGCCAGCACCAGCGCCGAGGCGCCGTCATTGATGCCGCTGGCATTTCCCGCCGTGACCGATCCATCCTTGCGGAACACCGCCTTCAGACCCGCCAGCGCCTCGGGCGTCGTGGACTTGGGGTGTTCGTCAACCTTGAATTCCTCGACCCCCTTTCGGGTCTTGATTTCGACCGGCACGATCTGGCTGGCAAAGCGGCCCTCTGCAATGGCCACTCCCGCGCGACGCTGGCTTTCAAGGGCGAAAGCGTCCTGCTCGGCGCGCGACACCTGATGTTCGTCGGCCACATTTTCCGCCGTTACGCCCATATGGCCCGTGCCGAACGGGCACGATAGCGTGCCGGTCAGCATGTCGACGGCCTTGGTATCACCCATCTTCTGGCCGAACCGTGCGGTGGTCAGGGCGTAGGGCGCGCGACTCATCGCCTCGGCACCGCCAGCCAGCGCAAAGTCGGCATCGCCCAGCATCAGCGCCTGCGCCGCCGAGATGATGGCCTGCACCCCCGACCCGCACAGCCGGTTGACGTTCATGGCGGGCACTGCTTCGGGCACACCGGCCTGAATGGCGGCGACGCGGCTCAGGTACATGTCGCGGGGCTCGGTGTTGATGATGTGGCCATACACAACATGGCCGATCTGCGCGGCCTCGACCCCGGCCCGCTCCAGCGCGGCGCGGGCCACCAGCGTGGCGGTCTCGGTCGGCGCAATCCCGGCCAGTGCCCCCCCGAAGGTGCCGATGGCGGTGCGCACACCAGAGAGGATGACGATATCGGACATAGGGCTAGCCTTTCGGTTTGAAGCGGTCAGGGTGCGCGGCTGCGACGGCCGGCAGGTCATGCAATGCCGCCATGATGGCGGTGATCCGGGGCAGCGCGCTGGTGTCCACCGCCCAGCGCGCGGCGTTGTACATTTGGGGTACCAGACACAGGTCGGCCAAGGTCACATGGTCGCCGTGGCAATAGCGCCCGGTTGACGGATGGTCCAGCATCCGTTCCACCGCCGCCAGACCCGGGCCGATGAAGGCGTGCATCCAGCCCTCCATCGTGATCGCACCGCCAGATGCCGCCACCGCGTGCCGCGCGGTGGACAGGTTGCAGATCGGCGCAATCTCCATCGCCACGGCATAGGCGAGGGCCCGCACACGCGCGCGACCCGCCGCATCGGCGGGCACAAGCCCAAGGCCGCGGGTTTCATCAAGGTATTCGAGAATCGCCAGTGACTGGGTCAGTTTCAGACCGTCAATCTCCAGCGTCGGCACAAGCCCCTGCGGGTTGCGCGCCAGATTTTCCGGCGCCTTGTGGTCGGCCGTCAAAAGGTCGACCGGGCGGCTTTCCCACTCCAGCCCCGCCAGCCCCAGCGCGATCCGCACCCGGTAGCTGGCCGAAGACCGCCAGTAATCATAAAGCACGGTTGCCATGCAGACCTCTCCCCCCGCGAATGCAGCGGATCATCGCACCCGGTGCGCCCGCGTCAAGGGCCGGGCGGTGTGGGGGTGGCGGGACCGCGGAAAGGTCACCTGCCTGCGGGACACCGCGTGCCGAATTCCCGCACTGGACCTTGCAGCGCCACTCTTTCATAACGTCGCGCCTGAAACCCGGAGACGACGCGCATGACCGCCGCCCTGCTGATTCCCGCGCTGATACTGGATGCCGTCTTTGGGGAACCACGCTGGCTGTGGGGCCGTGTGCCGCATCCGGCGGTAATGTTGGGGCGCACGGTGTCGGCGCTGGACACGCGCCTGAACCGGGGAGAGGGGCGCAAGGCGCGCGGGGTGGCGGCGGTCGCTTTGCTGGTCGCCGGGGCGGGCGTGCTGGGGCTGGCGCTTGCGGCGCTGCCCTTTGGCGCGCTTTGGCAGGTGCTGGTGGCGGCCATTCTGCTGGCGCAGCGGTCGCTGGCCGACCATGTGCAGGCAGTGGCGGATGCGCTGCGCCTGTCGGTGCCAGACGGGCGGATGATGGTGGCGCGCATCGTCGGCCGCGACACCGCCGCGATGGATGAGGCCGCCGTGTCCCGCGCGGCCATCGAAAGCGCTGCCGAAAACCTGTCGGACGGTGTGGTCGCCCCCGCTTTCTGGTTTCTGGTGGCGGGGTTGCCGGGCATTCTGATCTACAAGGCGGTAAACACCGCCGACAGCATGATCGGCCACCGCACGCCTCGGCACGAACAATTCGGCTGGGCTGCCGCGCGGCTGGACGACCTGCTCAACCTGATCCCGGCGCGGCTGACCGCGGGTCTGATCGCGCTGGCGGCGTGGCGCCCCGACGCCGCGGCGGTCATCCTGCGCGACGCGCCGCGCCATCGCTCGCCCAATGCGGGTTGGCCCGAGGCGGCCATGGCCGTCTGTCTGGGCATCGCCGTGTCCGGTCCGCGCAGCTATCATGGCGTGATGACCGACCAACCTTTCGTCCACGCCGAAGGGCGCCGCGATGCCGGGCCCGGCGACATCGACGCCGCGGTGCGGTTGCTGTGGCGGGTCTGGGGGCTGATGTTGGCGCTTGTGGCGGCCCTTGCCGTCGTGATGGCCTGAGAAAGCCCTTTTCCTGTCGCGCCCTGCCGCTAAGCTGGTCCGGTTTCCGCACCGGAGCCTTTGATGATGCGCCTTGCCTTGCCGATTGCCCTGTTCCTTGCCACGCCCGCCATGGCCGAGGTCCCGTGCGGCGGCGGTTTCGCCAGCTGGCTGGAGGGCATCAAGGCCGAAGCCGTTGCCGCCGGGCATGCCCCCGAGAAGGTGTCGCGTTTCTTTCGTAGCGCCACGCCTGACCCCAAGGTGTTGGCCGCCGACCGCGCGCAAGGCGTGTTTCGCAAGACATTTTCCGACTTTGCCGCCAGCCTGATCAGCCGGAACCGCGCCGAAACCGCCGCCGCCAAGGCCCGCCAGCACGCGGCGTTGTTCGACAGGGCCGAAGCCGAATATGGCGTCTCGCGCGGCATCCTTCTGGCGTTCTGGGCGTTCGAAACCGATTTCGGCGGGTATCAGGGCGATTTCAATACCTTGAACGCTCTGGTCACGCTGGCGCACGACTGCCGCAGGCCGGGGCTGTTCCGGCCGCAGGTGCTTGCCGCGCTGACGCTGTGGGACAGGGGCGAATTCGACCCTGCCACCACCACCGGCGCTTGGGCCGGGGAAATCGGCATGGTGCAGATGCTGCCCGCCGATATCGTGGCGCGCGGCGTGGATGGTGATGGCGACGGCAAGGTCAGCCTGAAAACCTCGGTTCCGGATGCCATCCTGTCCGGCGCGCGGATGCTGCGCGATCTGGGCTGGCGCGCGGGCGAGCCGTGGCTGCAGGAGGTGGTGTTGCCCGACACGCTGGACTGGGCACAAACCGGGGTGGACAAGGCTTTGCCGGTGGCGGACTGGGCGGCCATGGGGGTGCGGGCGCGGACCGGCGCACTGTCGGTGGGGCGGGCCGGGTCCATCCTGCTGCCGCAGGGGCGCAAGGGCCCGGCGTTCATGGCCTACCCGAACTTTCACGTGCTGTTCGAATGGAACAAGAGCTTCGTCTACGTCACCACCGCCGCCCATTTCGCCAGCCGCATCGAAGGCGCCCCCCCCTTTGACCCCGGCACGCCCGATGCAGGGCTTGACCCCGACCAGATGAAGACCCTGCAGCGCACGCTACAGGCGCGCGGGCATGACGTGGGCAAGATTGACGGGATTCTGGGCGCGCTGACGCGTGTGGCGGTGCAGGCCGAACAGGTGCGGCTGGGCCTTCCGGCCGATGCCTGGCCCACACCCGCGCTTCTGGGACGGCTCTGATGGCCGCGCCGCGCTGGGGGGTGGCGGCGACGGTGCAGGCGCCGGTGGCGCAGGTTCTGGCGTTTGCCGCGCATCACCTCGATCTGGGCGCCCAGCGCGTTTGGTTGCATTTCGACAACCCCGAAGACCCGGCCGCCGACCTGCTGTCCGGGCAGGACCGCATCACCGTCATCCGCTGCGATGCCGCCTATTGGCGCGAGGTGGCGGGGGAACGCCCCGACACCCATCAGGTGCGTCAGGTCAAGAACATCACCCGCATCACGCGCAAGGCCGGGCTGGATTGGATCGGCCATTTCGACGTGGACGAATTCCTTCTGGCCGCTTCGCCGGTGGCGGACATGCTGGCGGACCTTCCGCCAGACCGGCTGATCCTGCGCGCCGAACCATGGGAGGCGTTGCACGACCCCGCCTTGCCCGATGACATCTTCACCGCCCGCGCGTTCCGCCGCCAGTTGCCCGACGGGGCCGAGGCGATGGCGACCCGGCTTTATGGCCCGGCGGGGGCGCTGCTGGATCACGGGATGCTGTCGCACACGGTGGGCAAGTGTTTTTTCCGCACTGGAACCAAGGACATGATCCCGCGCATCCACGGCGCGCGGATCAAGGGGCAGGCGGTGTTCGGCGGGCGGTTCCACCCTGATCTCGCCCTGATGCACTTTCACGCGCACGACCCGGTGCAATGGAAATCGCGGCTGCCCTACCGGCTGGCCAAGGGTGCCTATCAGTACCGCCCCGAAATGCAGCGCTGGCTGATGGCCGCGTCCCCGGCGCAGGTGGATGATTTCTATGAGTCCATCCAGTGCGCGCGCCCCGATTTGCTGCGGGTGCTTCGCGGCCATGGTCTGCTGCGCGAGGTTGATCTGCGCCTGCGCGACCGGGTTGCCGCGCGGTTTCCGGGGCTGATCTGACGTTTGGGGGCTTTGCGCCGCGCCCGCACTTTGGCAAAGTGCCTGCCAGCCATTGGAATCCGACATGACACTTGCCGAAACCGCCTATGCCGCGCTGCGCCGCGATATCGTCTCTGGTGCGCTGGCGCCGGGGCTGCCGTTGCGGATGACCCTGCTCTGCGACCGCTACGGCATGGGCATGTCGCCCGTCCGCGAGGCGCTGAACCGCCTGCAGGCCGAACGGCTTGTGGTGTCAATGCCGCTGCGGGGCTTCATCGTGTCGCCGGTATCGGCGGCGGAACTGACCGATACCACCGACACCCGCATTCTGATCGAGGCTGAGGCGCTGCGACGGTCAATCGCAGCAGGCGGGGCGGATTGGGCGCAAGCGGTGCGCAACACGCTGGCCGCGCTGTTGGCGGCGGCGGACGCGGGGGATGACCGGCTCGAGGTGCTGCATCACGCGTTTCACCGCGCGTTGGTGGCGGGCTGTGGTTCGCCCCGGTTGTTGGAGTTGTTCGAGCGGCTCTATTCCGAATCCGAACGCTACCGCTTTCACGCGTTGACCGTCGAGGCGCGCGGTGGCAGCCGCGATCTGGCGACAGAACATCGCGCCATCGCGGATGCCGCTTTGGCGGGTGACACGCCGGGCGCCATTGCGGCGTTGACTGCGCATTACCGGCGGACCGAAACGGTGCTGAAGGCCCGCATGCCCGAACCCGCCGCCGCCCCGCGCCGCAGGGTCAAGGCAGCAGGATCAACCGCCCGCGCGTAACCTCGCCCGCCGCAAGACGGCGCTGCGCCTCGCCAGCCATTGCCAACGGCAGGCGCCCCGCGATCTGCGCGCGCAAGACGCCTTGGGCCGCCAGCGCCATGACCTGCGCCACCGCCTCCGCATCATCGGCGATCATCGCGCGGGTGACGCGCACGCCATGTTCCGCGCCCCGGTCGTTGATCGGCGCCGCGGTCAGCCACACCAGATGCCCGCCCGGCACCAGCAGGGGGTAACACGCATCATGCACCGCGCCACCCATCAGGTCGAACACCACATCCTGCTGAGGCACATCCTGTGGCCAGGGCCGGTCATAGGCGATGGCGCGTTGCGCGCCCAGACCTTGCACATAATCCATGTTGTCAGCGCGACAGGTGGCGGTGACCACCGCACCCAGATGCGCGCAAAGTTGAACCATCAGCCCGCCGACTGCCCCGGCGCCTGACTGCACCAGCACCCTTTGCCCCGCCTGCACCTGCGCCGTCCGCATCACCGCGATCCATGCCGACAAGCCGGAGTTTGCCAGTGCCGCAGCCTCGTCAAACCCGACCGCATCGGGCAGCGGCACGACCAACCGGGCATCAGCAGCAATCGCTTGTGCATAGGTGCCGGCCTGTCCCGCCGGTGGCGCCATCACCGCCACGCGGTCCCCGACGCTGAAACCGGGCACACCGTCTCCCACCGACACAACAGTGCCCGCCCCGTCGCGGCCGGGGATTTTCGGAAAGGTCAGGTTGAAATGCTGGGCCAGCATCCCGGCGCGCAGCTTCCAGTCCAGCGGCGCAACGCCCGCCGCAGCCAGCCGCACCAGAACCTGCCCCGGCGCGGGCACCGGCATCGGCAGGGGCCCCACCCCGATCACTTCGGGCCCGCCGTGGCGGTCATAGCTGGCTGCCTGCATCATATCGGTCATCGTGGCTCTCCCTGTCGTGCCGCAGCCTGCGCGGCCGGCTGCGATGTTTCAAGCCTGAAATTTCTGTGCCAAGCCGGTAAGGATGGTGCGGAAACGGTCCAGCACCGGCGCGGGGTCATCCTTGCGGTGCACCATCGCCAGCAACAGGCTGACATTGAGGTCCTTCACCGGAATGAACCGCACGCCATGCGGCGGGCGCCACATCTGGCTGGAATTCGCCAGCGCAAGGCCCGCCCCCGCGCTGACCAGCGCCAGAATCTCGGTTTCCGCCATCAATTCGGCGACATAACGCGGGGTGAACCCGGCGGCGCGGAACCGAGAATGTACGTCGTCAAAGAAACGCGGGCTGGCGCGGCGCTGAAACCCGATCAGCGGTTGCCCGGCAAGGTCGGCCAGCGCGACCTCGGACCGCGCCGCAAGCGCCGATTCCACCGGCACCGCCAGCACCGCCGCATGACGCACCAACGGCACGGCTGTCAGATCCTCGGCGGGCAGGGGATTGTATATCAGCGCCGCATCCAGCGCGCCTTGGCGCAGCGCCGCCAACTGTTCGGCGGTGGGCATTGCGGCAAGGGTCAGTTCCACCCCCGGAAACGCGGCGCGAAACGCGCGGATCGCCTCGGGCACCAGACCCTGCCATGCGGCGGCCTCGATAAAGCCCAACCGCAAGGCCCCGTGCTGGCCCGCTGCGGCCGCCCGCGCCGCGGCCACCGCGCGGGCAAGCTGGGCCTGAACGCCCTGCAACTCGGCCAACAATACCCGGCCCGCCGCTGTCAGCCGCACCCCGCGCGGCAGGCGTTCGAACAACTCCAGCCCAAGTTCGGCCTCCAGCAGCTTCATCTGACGGCTCAGCGCAGGTTGCGCGATCCGCAGACGCTGCGCCGCGCGGCCGAAATGCTCGACCTCGGCGATGGCAACGAAATACAGGATTTGTCTCAACTCCATCGCTTTTGATACCAATCCGATATCGAACATGCAAACGCTTTGAATTGGAAACATCGCGCGGACCGACGTAGCCTGACCTAACGGAACCATTCGGGGGCGTTGATGGACACGGTTGCGACACCCTATGAGGCGTTGATGCGCAGCGCCGAACGCGCGCCCGATCAGGCGTGCATCCTTGCCCCGGCTTCGGCCCGGCTGCCTTGGGCGCCTGACGGTTTCCGTTTCAGTTATGCCGATGTCGCGGCCCGTGTCGCGGTGCTGCGCGATGCCTTTGTCGCGGCCGGGTATGGCCGCGGGTCGCGGGTTGCAGTTCTTATGGGCAACCGGCCCGACTTCATCATCCATTGGATGGCGATGAACGCCATTGGCGCATCGGTGGTGCCGATCAACGGCGACATGCGGCCCGACGAACTGCGCCACCAGATGGTGGTGTCGCAGGCAGAATGCGTGATTGCGGCGGCGGGCCACGACGGGCTGTTGGCGGCAGGGGTGCCCGACGGGGTGCCGGTGGTAGCGATGGATGCGCCGTTGCCTGCCAGCCGCACACCGCGCGCAGCGGGCGGCGGCCACGCCGACGACGAATCGGCGCTGCTGTTCACCTCGGGCAGCACGGGGAAACCCAAGGCCTGCATCCTGTCGAACCATTATTTCCTGAATGTGGCGGCGTGGTACACCTCGATGCCCGGCGTGGCGGCGATGGAACCGGGGCGCGAGGTTTCGCTGACGCCGCTGCCATTCTTTCACATGAACGCGCTTGGCTGCACCGTCGTCGGCATGTTGCTGATCGGCGGCACCATCGTGCCGCTGGACAGGTTCCACCCCGACCGCTGGTGGGCAACCATTGCCGACAGCGGCGCCACCATCGTGCATTCGCTGGGCGTGATCCCGGCGATCCTGTTGCAACGCCCCCCCGGCCCCGACGACCGCCGCCACACCGCCCGCTTCACCTTTGGCCCCGGTGTGGACGCGCAGCACAAGATCGACTTCGAGGCGCGGTTCGCGCTGCCCATCGTCGAAGGCTGGGCCATGACCGAAACTGGCGCAGGCGCAGTGACCGACACTGCGGGCGTGACCTATGACCCCGGTCGGCGCTGCATCGGGGTGGCGCGTGGCGACATGGAATGGCGGATCGTCGATGACGCGGGCCGCGACGTGCCGCGCGGCCAGCCCGGCGAGTTGTGGTGCCGCAGCGCCGGGCCAGACCCGCGCCGCGGGTTCTTTTCCGGCTATCTCGGTGACCCCGCGGCCACCGAGGCGGCGTGGGAGGGTGGCTGGTTCCACACCGGCGACATCATGTCGGTCGACGATCAGGGCCGGTTCTATTTTGTCGACCGCAAGAAAAGCATCATCCGCCGGTCCGGCGAAAACATCTCGGCGCTCGAAGTCGAGGCGGCGCTGACCGCCGACCCGGCGGTGCGCGCCGTCGCGGTCACGCCCGTCTCAGACCCGGTGCGCGACGAGGAGGTGTTTGCCTTCGTCGTGCCGGATGGCGACGCCCCGGATGCGGGCACGCTGCTGGCGCGGGTGGGTGACCGGCTGAGCTATCACAAGCTTCCTGGATGGCTGGTATTCACCGATGCCTTGCCGGTCAGTTCCACCAACAAGCTGCAACGCGGCGAGATCCGCGCGCTGGCCGAGGCGGCCTTGACCGCTGGCACCGCGCAGGACTTGCGCAAGATGAAAGGAAAGCTGCGCCATGGCTGAGATGATTCCGGAAAATGTGCTTTATCAGGCCACGATGACCGCACTTGGCGGCCGCGATGGCCGCGCGACCGCACCCGATGGCAGTCTGGACCTGAAGCTGAGCGTGCCCAAGGGCCTTGGCGGGCCGGGGGGCGATGGCACCAACCCCGAACAACTGTTCGCCGCCGGATATGCCGCCTGCTTTCTGGGCGCGGTGAAGCTCGTGGGCCGGCAACGCAAGATCGCCCTGCCCGACGAGACAAGCGTCACCGCCACGGTGGGCATCGGTGCCGTTGCGGTGGGCTATGCCCTGACGGTGGAGCTGTCGGTTTCGCTGCCCGGACTTTCCGCCGATCTGGCTGCCGAGATCGTGGAAGGCGCGCATCAACGCTGCCCCTATTCGCATGCCACCCGCGGCAATGTGGCCGTGACGCTGAAGGTCGCCTGATCCATGGCCGCCCCGCGCGGATATGACGGGGTTGTGCTGGCGGTGCCGGTGACGGTGCCCTATGCCCGTTTTTCCACCCGCCCCGCGCAATGGTGGGTGGGCCGCGCGCTGGCCGCGCTGGCCAAGGAGTCTGGCCTGTCGCACACGGCATTTGACGGGCTGTCGATGGCCAGTTTCAGCCTTGCCCCCGACAGCGCCATCGGCCTGACCCAGCATTTCGGCCTGTCGCCGCGGTTTCTGGATTTTCTGCCCTTGGGCGGCGTGGCGGGCATTGTGGGGCTGCGCCGTGCGGCCCGTGCCGTGCAGGCGGGCGATGCGGATGTCGTGGCGATGATCGCCGCCGATACCAACGCCCCGCAGTCGTTCCGTCAGTCGCTGGAACACTTTTCGCGCTTTTCGCAGGATGCGGTCTATCCCTATGGCGCGGGCGGGCCGAACGTGTCGTTCGCGCTGATCGCAGCGGCCTACATGGCGCATACCGGGCTGACCCGCGCCGATATCGGGCGCCTTGCGGTGGCGCAGCGTTCCAACGGGCTGCGCAACCCGGCCACGTTGATGAAAAAGCCGCTGAGCCTTGACGACTATCTGACCGCCCGCGCCATCGCGCCCCCAATCCACCTCTTCGACTGTGTGATGCCCTGTGCCGGGGCCGAAGCCTTTCTGGTCATGCGCGAAGACACGGCGCGCGCGCAAGGTCTGGCCTTTGTCCGCCTGACCGCCGCGATTGAACGGCACAACGGGTTTCCTGACGATGCCGTGATGCTGCGCGGCGGCTGGCAGCGCGACATCGGCACGCTTTGGGCCATGGCCAGCTGCGCGCCGGGGGATGTGGACATGGTGCAGACTTATGACGATTACCCGGTGATCAGCGCCATGCAGTTTGCCGATCTTGGGTTTTGCACGCCGCAGGACTTGCCGGATTTCCTGCGTTCGCATGATTTCACGGTGACCGGCGACCTGCCGCACAATACCAGCGGCGGGCAGCTTTCGTTGGGGCAGGCGGGGTGCGCGGGCGGTCATCTGGGGCTTGTGGAATCCATCCGCCAATTGCTGGGTACCGCAGGCGACCGGCAGGTGTCCGGTGCCAGACGGGCGCTCGTATCCGGGTTTGGCATGATCAACTTTGACCGTGGCCTGGGGTCGGGCGCTGCAGTGCTGGAGGCGACGTGATGCGGGCCAAGAAGAACCCCCTGCACCCTGTCCGCCGCCCGCTGCTGCCCCCCGGCCAGCGTAGCCGCGCCGCGCATCTGCTGACCGCCGCAGCTGGCGAAGGGCGGTTCGCCTTGCCCTGCTGCACAGCCTGCGGGCGCTTTGCCTGGCCTATGCCCGAGGCGTGCCCGGCCTGTCTGGGCGACATCGCCCTTGCCACCGCAAGCCAGGGCGCCCGGGTGCTGTCGGCCACCACCGCCGAAGTTCCCGCCGACGCCTATTTCCGCGAACGCGCGCCCTGGCGCGTCGGGCTGGTGCAAATGGACTGCGGGCCGCAGGCGCTGGTGCATCTGTCGCCCGGCGCGGACACCGGGGATAGCGTGTGGCTGTCGCTGAAGCTCGACCGTGCCGGAAGCGCCGTGCTGCACGCCGGTCGCGAAGGAGAGGACATGACCACCGATCCGCAATGGCGCGACATGGTCGCCGACCCCCGCGACCGTCGGGTTCTGATCACCGATGCCCGCCACATCGCCGCGTTGCCGCTGGCGCGGGCGCTGGCCAAGGCGGGCGCGGCGGCGATCTACGCGGGCCTGCCGGACCAGTGGAAACCGCTCGACACCCGCGCGGCACTCGAATCCGTGCCGGGGTTAAGCCTTGTGCCGCTGGATGTAACCTCTGACCGTTCGGTGGCCGATCTCGCGGCGCAGATCGGCGGCAAGGTGGAAATTCTGGTCAACACCGCCGACCTGCCGCGCCCCGGCGGGCTGATGGGTCCGTCCGCGACGGCCGATGCGCGGGCGGCGATGGACACGGTGGCCTTCGGCCTGCTGCGACTGGCGCGCGGCTTCGGGCCCGCGATGGCCGGGCGCGGGGCGGATGGAACGTTGGGCGCCGTGGCTTGGGTGAACGTGCTGTCGGTCTTTGCCCATGCTGCGCCGCCCGCGCTGGCCGGATACTCCGCCGCCCATGCCGCCGCGCTGGCATTTTCGCATGCGCTGCGTGCTGACCTTGGCCAAGGCGGAGTGCGCTTGCTCACCGTCTTTGCCGGGCCGACGGATGACCCGTGGTTCCAGACCTTTCCTCAACCCAAGGTGACGGGCAAGGCGCTGGCCGACGGCATCGTGGCCGCCCTGCTGAACGGGCAGGAGCAGGCGGTCGTGGGCGACCTTGCCCGCGACCTGATGGAGCGGTTGCGCGAAAACCCCAAGGCCGTGGAACGCGAGTTTGCACAGGGGAGGATGTGATGATCCTTGACGCCCTCACCGCAGCCATGGCGACCGGAAAGGTCCGCGTCGTGGACCTGACCCAGACGCTGACCGAAGATTTTCCCACCATCGTCCTGCCGCCGGAGTTCGCGCAGTCCGCCCCCGTGCGGATCGAACGGCTGTCGCATTATGATGCGGCGGGTCCGGCGTGGTACTGGAACAACCTCAGCTTTGGCGAACACACCGGCACGCATTTCGACGCGCCCGCGCATTGGTTCACCGGGCGCGACCGCGCGCGTGGCACGGTCGATACGCTCCCACCGGAACACATGATTGCGCCCGCCGTGGTGATCGACTGTTCCGCCGCCTGTGCCACGGACGATGACCACCTGCTGACCCGCCCCGCGCTGGAAGCCTGGGAGGCAACGCATGGCCGCATCCCCGCTGGTGTCTGGGTGCTGATGCGCAGTGACTGGTCGCAGCGCAAGGGCGCCGCCTATGCCAACCTGCGTGCCGACGGGGCCCACACCCCCGGCCCGGATGCCGAGGCGATGCGCTGGCTGGTCCATGACCGGGGCATCCTCGGGTTCGGGTCGGAAACCATCGGCACCGATGCCGGGCAGGGCGGCGACTTTGCGCCGCCTTATCCCGCGCATCATTACCTGCACGGCGCCGGGCGGTATGGCCTGCAATGTCTGACCAACCTGCACCTGCTGCCGCCGACCGGCGCAGTGCTGTTCGCCGCCCCGCTGAAGGTTCACGAAGGTTCGGGCAGCCCGCTGCGGGTGGTGGCGCTGATCCCCGGAAAGGACACCCCATGAAAATCTGGTGGCAAAGCTTCATCGACGCCTCGGCCAGCGCAGCCTATATGGCGCGGCTGTCGGAATACCTCAACAGCATCGCGGCCCCGGGCACGGTGGTCGAGGTGCACGGCATTTCGCCACCCGACCGCGGATTTTCGCGCCTGTCGGAGTTCCGCTGCGCCGTGATCGCGGTGCACAACGGCATCGAGGCGGCGGCGCGGGGGTTTGACGGCTTTGTCATGGGCCATTTTCAGGAACCTGGGCTGATGGAGCTGAAATCGGCGGTGTCGATTCCAGTGGTCGGCACCGGCGAGGCGACGCTGCATCTCGCGGCTCAGATGGGGCGGCGGATCGGTCTTGTCTCGCTCGATGACATCTACCGCGACTGGCATCTGGAACAGGGCGATCTTTATGGCTTGTCAGGCCGCATTTCCCATGTGGCGGGGCTGAATGCCGACCCGTCGGATTTCTCGGCCGCGTTCGCCGGGGACACGACCGCGAAGGACCGCATGATCGCCGCATTCCGCGAGGTGGCCGAACCGATGGTTGCGGGCGGGGCGGATGTGATCGTCCCGGCGGGGGTGTTGCCGGGGTTGTTGATCGGCGGGGAATACGGGCTGAAAGTGGGCCATGCGCCCGTGGTCAACTGCGCCGCCGTCGCGCTGATGCAGGCGGAAATGCAGGTGCGGTTGCATCGGTTGAACGGGCTGGAACCGGCGGGCGGTCCGTTCTGCGCGCGCGCGCCCCAGCAGGCGATCGACGATTTTCGCGCACTTGTGGCCAAGGGGCGCGGCGCATGACACTTGCGGCCAGCCCTTCGGCGCAGCTTGCGGACATGGCGGCGGCCCAAGGGGACCGGCCGCTGTTCATCCTGCCGCAGGCGGTGGCCGACCTGTGGGGCACGGGCCGCACGGAATGGGCCTATGCCGATGTGCTGGCACAGGTACTGACGCTGCGCGCGGGCTATGCCGCCGCCGGATACGGTCCGGGGCACCGCGTGGCCCTGCTGCTGGAAAACCGCCCGGCGCATTTCCTGCACTGGCTGGCGCTGAACGGGCTGGGCGTGTCGGTCGTGCCGGTGAACCCCGATGCGACGGCCGACGAGGTGGCCTATCTGCTGACCCATTCCGGCGCGGTGCTGACGGTCGCACTGGCGCCACGGTTGGCGCAGGTGCAGGGCCACGGGGTCGCGGCGATGGCCGACGGCGATGTCCCGCCCGCCGCGCCCACACCCTCCGGGGCAAAGGCCGCGCCCGGTGTGGCGGAATGCGCGCTGATCTACACCTCGGGCACGACCGGTCGCCCCAAGGGTTGCATCCTGTCCGACCGCTATTTCATGGGTTGGGGCGCGTGGTACGCCGCGCAACCCGCGCCCGTCGCGCTGCGGCTTGGGCAAGAGCGGCTGCTGACCCCCCTGCCGGCGTTCCATGTCAACGCGATGGGCAACAGCTTCATGGGCATGTTGGCCACCGGCGGCGCGCAGGTGATCGTGGACAGGTTCCACCCCCGCACATGGTGGGACATGGCGCGCGAAACCCGTGCAACCTGCTTTCA
>JAUXPG010000051.1 GCA_030683915.1 Gemmobacter sp. | reverse complement strand
AGGGGCGACTGCGCCAGGCCGCCTCCGCCATTCAGGACAAGGATCTGGCGGAGCAGTACCGCCGCGAACTGTTCGACCGTTTCGACGCCTTGTTTCCGGCCCGCCGTGCGCCGCCGGGCCAGCCGTCGCCCGGGGGCGGCGGCCGCTGGCGGCCCGGACCACCGCCCAAGCTGGGCCAGACGGCGGAGGGGGCTCAGGCGATGCAGTCTCTGTCCCGGTCGATCGAGCCCGTCGCCGCGGCCCTGGCCCACGGGGCGATCGACGACCCCGAGCGGATGGATGATCATCTGGAGGCGATCTCTTCGCATGGCTTCGGCGATCCCGCGCTCGAAGGGCTGGCCCAGGAGATGGTGCGCCTGCGCTTCTCGGGGCAAGACCTTGACTCGGCGGCGCTCCGTCGCCATCTGGCGCAGTCGGGTCACGATGCTTTAGTGCGCGAGGTCGAGAAGGCGGCGGCAAAGTCCGGCGCGCCTTTCCTGGCCGCGAATGCGCCCCTCGCCGAAGCAAGGGTCCGATGGTCGCAGGCGTTCGACGCGCTCACTCGCGTGGCGGCGCTGGAGGATGCACTGAGCTCGGCGGCAGGCATGCCGGGCCAGGACGAGGCGTTCCGCAGGCTGAAAGCCGAGCGGGATGCTTTGCGTCGCGCGATCAAAACCGGAGAGATTTGGGAAGACAGCGCGGGCTCGTAACCAACGACCCCGCCACACGTTGTATTTGGCGGACGGCCTGATCAGCCGCTCCACCCGGAGAAGAGACTATATGAGCGCCCAGACCGAGACGCAGGAAACCGAAGCCCAGAGCGACGGTCCGCTGCTCGACCTCACCGACGCCGGCGTCAAGAAATTTATCAAACAGGCGAAGGCGCGCGGCTATGTGACGATGGAGGACCTGAACAAGGTGCTGCCGTCCGAGGAAGTGACCCCCGACGCGATCGAGGACACGCTGGCGATGCTGTCCGAGATGGGCGTTAACGTCGTCGAGGCCGAGGAAGACGCCGCCGAGACCACCGAGAAGGAGGGCGGCGAGGTCGTCGAACGGGCCGAGACGAGTGTCTCGGAGACGCCGGCCAAGGCGGCGTATGATCGGACGGACGATCCGGTGCGGATGTATCTGCGCGAGATGGGTTCGGTCGAGCTGCTGAGCCGCGAGGGCGAGATCGCCATCGCCAAGCGGATCGAGGCCGGGCGCGACGCGATGATCTCGGGCCTGTGCGAGAGCGCCCTGACGTTCGAGGCCATCATGGTCTGGCGCGACGAACTGGCCAACAACCGCATCCTGCTGCGCGAGGTCATCGACCTGGACGCCACCTACGGCGTGCTGAACCCCTCGTCCCTTCCGCACAACCAGCCGCCCGCCGGCGCGGTGGCCGCGCCCGCGTCCGCCACGTCGGAAACGCCGGAAACGGTGGGCACGACCCAGGAGAAGATGGAGGCGGATGACGAGGAGGACGAGGATTTCGACGACGGCGGCGGGATGTCGATCTCGGCGCTGGAGGCGGAGCTGCGCGACGGGGTGATGGAGGTACTGGACGCGGTGGCCAGCGACTTCGGCGCCTTCCGCAAGCTGCAGGACAAGCTGGTGGAGAGCCGGCTGAGGGGCGAGACCCTCTCGCCCAAGGACCAGAAGGCCTATGACGCCCTGACGGCCGGCATTTCGGGCCGGCTGAAGACGATGAAGCTGAACAACCACCGCATCGAGGCGCTGGTCGAACAGCTGTACGCCATCAACAAGCGGCTGATGGGCCTGGAAGGCCGGCTGCTGCGCCTGGCCGACAGCTACGGCATCTCGCGGCCGGAGTTCCTCAAATCGTATTTCGGCGCCGAGCTGGACCCGACCTGGGCCGAGCGGGTCAAGGAAATGGGCGTCCGCTGGACCAAATTCAGCGACAATGAACAGGCCCAGATCGCCCAGATCCGCGGCGACGTGGCGGCCGTGGCCACCGAGGCCGGCCTGCCCATCGACGACTACCGCCGCATCGTCCAGACGGTGCAGAAGGGCGAGCGCGAGGCCCGTCAGGCCAAGAAGGAAATGGTCGAGGCCAATCTGCGCCTGGTCATCTCCATCGCCAAGAAATACACCAACCGCGGCCTGCAATTCCTTGATCTCATTCAGGAAGGCAACATTGGCCTGATGAAGGCGGTGGACAAGTTCGAATACCGCCGTGGCTACAAGTTCTCCACCTATGCGACGTGGTGGATCCGGCAGGCGATTACCCGGTCCATCGCCGATCAGGCGCGCACCATCCGTATTCCGGTGCACATGATCGAGACGATCAACAAGCTTGTGCGCACCGGCCGCCAGATGCTGCACGAGATCGGCCGTGAACCCACGCCCGAGGAACTGGCCGAGAAGCTCCAGATGCCGCTCGAGAAGGTTCGCAAGGTGATGAAGATCGCCAAGGAACCGATTTCGCTGGAAACCCCGATTGGCGACGAGGAAGACAGCCAGCTTGGCGATTTCATCGAGGACAAGAACGCCGTCCTGCCACTGGATTCGGCCATTCAGGAAAACCTGAAGGAAACCACGACCCGGGTTCTGGCCAGCCTGACCCCGCGCGAGGAACGTGTGCTGCGGATGCGCTTTGGCATCGGCATGAACACCGACCACACGCTGGAGGAAGTGGGCCAGCAGTTCAGCGTGACGCGCGAACGCATTCGCCAGATCGAGGCCAAGGCGCTGCGCAAGCTCAAGCACCCCAGCCGGTCGCGCAAGCTGCGCAGCTTCCTCGACCAGTAACGCCCGTTGCCCCTGCCGGGCGTCCTGCCCGGCGGGCCTTCCCCGCCTTTGCCGGGCGACCCTGCACAACCGCCGCATCGCCTGCATCGCCCCTCTTGCGATTTTGCGCGGTTCGGCTTACGCGGGCGCATGACCCAGCATCAGCGCCTTCTCATCATCGATTTCGGTTCTCAGGTCACGCAGCTTATTGCGCGGCGGCTCCGGGAACTGAACATCTATTGCGAAATCCACCCTTACAACCGGGTGGATGATGCCTTCCTGACCAGCTTTGGCCCGAAGGCCGTGGTGTTGTCGGGCGGCCCCGACAGCGTGACCCGGCCGGGCAGCCCGCGCGCGCCCGAAAGCCTTTGGTCGCTGGGTGTGCCGGTGCTGGGCATCTGCTACGGCCAGCAGACGATGATGCAGCAACTGGGCGGCTTGGTGGAAACCGGGCACGGCACAGCCGAATTCGGGCGCGCCCATGTTACGCCGACGGGACCGTCGCTGCCGTTGCTGGAGGGTTGGTTCGCGGAAGGGCGCGAACAGGTCTGGATGAGCCACGGTGACCATGTGTCGCGCATTGCGCCGGGCTTTCAGGTGTACGGCACCTCGCCCAACGCGCCCTTCGCCATCACGGCCGACGAGTCGCGCCGGTTCTACGCCGTCCAGTTCCACCCCGAGGTGCACCACACCCCGAAGGGCGCCAAGCTTTATGAGAATTTCGTGCGGTTGGCCGGATTTACTGGCGACTGGACGATGGGCGCCTATCGCGAGGAGGCCATCCGCAAGATCCGCGAACAGGTCGGCGACGCCAAGGTGATCTGCGGATTGTCGGGCGGCGTGGACAGTTCGGTGGCCGCCGTGCTGATTCACGAAGCGATCGGCGATCAGTTGACTTGCGTCTTTGTGGACCACGGCCTGCTGCGGCTGGGCGAAGCGGAACAGGTCGTGACCATGTTCCGCGACCACTACAACATGCCGCTGATCCACGCGGACGAATCCGACCTGTTCCTTGGCGCGCTCACCGGCGTGAGCGACCCTGAAATCAAGCGCAAGACCATTGGCCGGCTGTTCATCGACGTGTTCCAGAAACACGCCACTGCGGTGGGCGGCGCCAAGTTTCTGGCGCAGGGCACGCTGTATCCCGATGTGATCGAATCAGTGTCGTTTTCCGGCGGGCCGTCGGTGACCATCAAGTCGCACCACAATGTCGGCGGGCTGCCTGAAAAGATGGGGCTGAAGCTGGTCGAACCCCTGCGCGAGTTGTTCAAGGACGAGGTGCGCGCGCTTGGCCGTGAACTGGGCCTGCCCGCGTCGTTCATCGGGCGCCATCCCTTCCCCGGCCCCGGCCTTGCCATCCGCTGCCCCGGCGAGATCACGCCCGAAAAGCTGGATATCCTGCGCCAGGCCGATGCGGTCTATATCGACCAGATCCGCAAGCACGGGCTCTATGACGAAATCTGGCAGGCGTTTGCCGCCATCCTGCCGATGCGGACGGTTGGCGTGATGGGCGACGGGCGAACCTATGACTTTGCGCTGGCCCTGCGTGCGGTGACTTCGGTGGATGGCATGACCGCCGACTATTACCCCTTTACCCACGACTTCCTTGGCGAAACCGCGACGCGGATCATCAACGAGGTCAAAGGCATCAACCGCGTGTTCTACGATTGCACCAGCAAGCCACCGGGGACCATCGAACTGGAATGACCCTGACCATCCGCCGCCTGACCAACCGCGACGAAGCCGCATGGCGGCAGCTCTGGGCGGCCTATCTGGCGTTTTACCAGACGACCCTGCCCGAAGCGGTATTCGCAACCACCTTTGCCCGGCTGCTCGACCCTGCCCACCCGCGCCAGAACGCACTGGTGGCCGAACAGGACGGCGCGCTGGTCGGGTTGGTGCATTACATCTACCACCCGCACAACTGGCGGCTGGAGGATGTGTGCTATCTTCAGGACCTTTATGTGTCTCCCGCAACCCGTGGCACCGGCGCGGGACGTGCTTTGATCGAAGCAGTTTATGCCGCCGCCGATGCCAACGGGACGCCGTCCGTCTATTGGATGACACAAGACTTCAATACCACCGCACGCCACTTGTATGACCGCGTGGCCACGGTGACACCGTTCATCAAATACCAGCGCTGACTGCCCGCTGCCTGCGGCTCACTGCCCCAAAACGAAAAGGCCGGAGCATTGCTGCCCCGGCCCCCAAGCCCAAACTCATGTTCCGTTATTCGCGGTTGCCCAGAAAGCTCAGCAGGAACATGAACATGTTGATGAAGTCCAGATACAGCCGCAGCGCACCGAAGGTCGCCGACTTGTCAAGCCATGCCTGATCGCCATGCGCGGCGTGGGCGATGTAGTCGTTCTTGATCGCCTGCGTATCATAGGCGGTCAGACCCGCAAAGATCAGCAGGCCGAGCACCGAGATCGCGAACTGCAGGCCCGAGAACGGCTGGCCATAGACCCAGGTCAGCACCAGATTGACCAGCATCGCCGCGATCAGCCCGAACAGGCCCATCATCAGGAAGCGGCCAAAGCCCGACAGGTCGCGCTTGGTGGTGTAGCCATAGAGCGACAGCCCCGCGAAGGCGATGGCGGTGACAAGGAAGGTCTGCGCGATCGACATGCCGGTGAAGACAAGGAAGATCGAGCTGAGCGACAGCCCCATCAACGCGGCGTAGACGTAGAAGTAAAGCTGCGCGCCAGCCGCAGACAGGCGGTTCACCACCGCACCGAAGGCAAACACCATGACCAGCGGGGCGAACATGATCACCCACTTCAGCGGCGACGCATAAAGCGCCACGCCAAGGCCGGTAAGGGCCCCGTTGCTGTCCACCGCAAGGCCCGAAATGCCCCACGCGGCAGCGCCGGTCAGCAGCATGCCCACGGACATCAGCCCGTAAACCTTGTTCATGTGGGCGCGAAGCCCAGCGTCGATCCGGGCGGCCTGTGCGCCGACCGTACCCGCGCGGATCGTTTCGTATTGAGCCATTGCATAGCCTCCGTCATTCATGGCGAAAGCCACCTGCGCGGAAGGCGCAGATGCCTGACGTCAATATCGGTGCATCACCCCGGAATTTCAAGAAGAACCGGAAAAGTTGCGCAACGCGCGCAGCTTTTCCGGCAGTCAGGGGAAAGCGGTCAGGCCAGCCAGTTCGCAGGCACATCCCACGGGGCGCGGGCGGCTTCGGAACGGGCCTGTGCACGGGTGAGCCCGAGGTCGTCGAGACGGGCATCGTCAAGGTCCGCCAACCGGCGGCGCTGCGCGCTCAGCGCGATCGCAGCCAGCACACGGGACATGAGGCCCGTTCCGCCGCGCCGCTCGACGCGACGCAGCGTCAGGGCCGAGGTGTGGAGCGAGGCAAACATGATCTTTTCCTTTCAGATTTCGTGATCCGCCGGCGACGGACCATCATCAGTCTTGATCCTGATGCCAGTTTGGGCTTGATATGTAAAATGAATGGTTTTGACGCGAAACATCAAGGATCGTGATATGCCCCGCCAGATGGACCTTACCGCGCTGCGTTCGTTCGTCGCTGTCACCGATGCCGGGGGCGTCACACGGGCCGCCGGGTTTCTGAACCTGACGCAATCGGCGGTGTCGATGCAGCTCAAGCGGCTGGAAGATGCGCTCGGGGTCGATCTCCTCGACAGGTCGGGGCGCGGTGTGGCGCTGACTCCGCCGGGCGAACAGTTGCTGGGCTATGCCCGCCGCATGCTGCATCTGAATGACGAAGCGCTGGCCCGGCTGACCGGCGCCGCTTTTGAAGGCGAGGTGGTGCTGGGCGTGCCGTCTGACATCGTCTACCCGGCCATCCCGCGCGTGCTGCGCCGTTTTGCGCAGGACTGGCCAAAGATGCGGGTGACGCTGGTGTCGTCCTACACCCGGCGGCTGAAACGGCTTTACGGCCAAGGCGAATGCGACGTGATCCTGACAACCGAGGATGAGGTCGACGCCGGCGGCGAGACACTGCGCCAGATGGCGCTGGTCTGGGTGGGCGCACCGGGCGGCAACGCCTGGAAGGCGCGGCCGCTGCCGCTGGCGTTTGAATACAACTGCATCTTCCGGGTCCAGGTCCAGGCGGCGCTGGATGCCGCAGGGATTCCGTGGGTGATGGCCGCCGAGGCCGAAACCTCACGCTCCATCGAGGCCAGCCTGTCGGCGGACCTTGCGGTGCATGTGCTGGTCGAAGGGGCCGAGCCGCGCGACATCCAGCGCATTCCCCATGGCGGGGCGTTGCCCGATCTGGGGCACACGCAGGTCAACCTTTATGTCGCCGAACCGGGGCGCAGCGGGCCTGCGGGGGCGCTGGCCACCATCATCCGACAGGAATACGGCGTGCGCTGACCGCCACCTTCTGGGGCTTGCGCTTTGACCGCGCGCGCCCCACCCTGCCGCCCGCACCAACCCCGGAAAGCCCGACATGCCCAGCCTTGATACCGAATTTGTCCGCGCCCAGTTTCCCGCCTTTGCCGAGCCTTCCCTGCAAGGTCAGGCGTTCTTTGAAAACGCGGGCGGCAGCTATACCTGCGGGCCGGTCATCGCCCGGCTGACGCGGTTCTATCACCAGCGCAAGGTCCAACCCTATGCCCCCTACGAGGCCAGCCAGCTTGGCGGGGCCGAGATGGACGAGGCGCGCGACCGGCTGGCCGCCATGATGGGCGTGGCGGGCGACGAGGTGTCGTTCGGCCCCTCCACATCGGCCAACACCTATGTTCTGGCACAGGCGTTCCGGCAATGGATGCCCTCGGGCAGCGCGGTGGTGGTTACCAATCAGGACCACGAGGCCAATACCGGCGTCTGGCGCCGTCTGGCCGATGCAGGGTTCGAGATCCGCGAATGGCGGATCGATCCGCAGACCGGGCATCTGGACCCGGCCGCGCTGGCCCCGCTGCTGGCCGATGGCAAGGTGCGGCTGGTGGCGTTTCCGCATTGCTCGAACGTGGTGGGCGAAATCAATCCGGTTGCCGAAATCTGCGCGATGGCGCGGGCGGCGGGGGCGTTCACCTGCGTCGACGGCGTCAGCTATGCGCCGCACGGCTTTCCTGACATGCCGACGTTGGGCGCCGACATTTACCTGTTCTCCGCCTACAAGACCTATGGCCCGCATCAGGGCATCATGGTCATCCGGCGCGACTGCGGCATGACGCTGCCCAATCAGGCGCATTACTTCAACGGCGACGTGCTTTTCAAACGCTTCACCCCCGCAGGCCCCGATCATGCCCAGATCGCGGCCTGTGCCGGCATGGTCGATTACATCGACGCGCTGCACGCGCATCACTTTCCCGGACAGCCTGCCGACCCGCGCGCGCGCAACGCCGCCGTGCATGACCTGATGCGGGCCAAGGAGCGCGAGTTGACTCAGCCGCTGCTGGATTATCTGGCGGCGCGCAACGATCTGCGCCTGATCGGCCCGCGTCGCGCGACCGACCGGGCCCCGACCGTCGCCGTGGCGCTGGACCGCGCGGCCGAGCCGGTGGCCGCCGCACTGGCGGCGCATGGCATCATGGCGGGGGGCGGCAATTTTTATGCCGTCCGCCCGCTGGCGGCCCTGGGGGTGGACCCCGGCCTTGGCGTGCTGCGGCTGTCGTTTGTGCATTATACTTCGCCGTCCGAGGTTGACCGCCTGATAAGCGCGCTAGATCGCGTGCTGGAATGACGCGGGCCCTGCCCGCCGCAAGGTGAGGCAGGGATGAACCAGACACCAACACTCTGGTGGGTGCGCCGCGATCTGCGGCTGGCTGACAACCCCGCGCTTGCAGCGGCTGCCGCCGGGGGGGGCGGCGTGGTGCCGGTGTTCATTCTGGACCCGGAAACCGAACGCCTTGGTGCCGCGGCGCGGTGGCGGCTGGGCATGGGGCTGGCGGCGCTGGCGCGCAGGCTGGCCGACCACGGCATGCGGCTGATCCTGCGGCGCGGCGCGGCGCTGGAGACGCTCCAGGCGCTGCTGTCGGACACCGGGGCGCAGGCGGTACATTGGTCGCGCGCCTATGACCCCGTGGCCAAGGCCCGCGACACCCGCGTGAAAGCCGTGCTGAAGGCTGAAGGCTTCACCGCCATCAGCCACCCCGGTCATCTGTTGGTGGAACCGTGGGAGGTCGCAACCGGCGAAGGCGGCCATTACAAGGTTTATTCCCCGTTCTGGCGCGCGCTCTCGGCCCGCCCGATCGCCGACCCCGTGCCGGTGCCGCACCTCACCGCCCCGGCACAATGGCCCGCCTCGGACCGGCTGGAGGACTGGCAGCTTGGCGCGGCCATGCGACAGGCAGGCGAGGTTTTGGCCCGATATGCCGTGGTAGGCGAAAACGCCGCGCGCGACCGGCTGCACGCATTCCTGTCCGGCCCGGTGAAAACCTACAAGGCCGACCGCAACCACCCTGCGCTTGATGCAACATCGCGGTTGTCGGAAAACCTGACATGGGGCGAAATCGGCCCGCGCACCGTCTGGCACGCCGCGCAAGAAGCGCTGCGTCTTGGTCATGGCTGCGAACATTTCCTCAAGGAACTGGCGTGGCGCGAATTCGCGTGGCACCTGCTGCATCATACGCCCCACATCGCCACACGGAACTGGCGGCCGGACTGGGACGCGTTTCCATGGCGCGGCGACTCTGCCGATGCCGAGGCATGGCGGCGCGGGCAGACCGGCATCGACATCGTGGATGCCGGCATGCGCGAGATGTACGCCACCGGCACCATGCACAACCGGGTGCGGATGATCGTGGCCAGTTTCCTGACCAAGCACCTGATGACTGACTGGCGCATCGGGGCCGCATGGTTCGACGACTGCCTGACCGACTGGGACCCGGCCAGCAACGCGATGGGATGGCAGTGGGTGGCAGGGTCCGGCCCTGATGCGGCGCCCTACTTCCGGGTTTTCAACCCAGACGGGCAGGCGGAAAAGTTCGACCCGCAGGCCACCTATCGTCAGCGATGGCTGTCGCGGCGGGCGGCGGGCACACGCGACTTTCTTTTGGCGGCGCCGAAGTCGTGGGGACTGACCGCAGACGCCCCCCGCCCTGCCCCGATCATCAGCCTTGCAGACGGGCGGGCCCGTGCGCTTGCGGCCTACGCGGCGCGCAAGGCTTGAGGCAGCCGCGTTTTTCTGCGAAAACTGACACCAAGTCAGGCAACAAGCCCTGACACCAAGGACAACGGGGACCACATGAGCGTTCTGACGACTGCCGAAGGCCAGACCGGCCTGCCGCGCTACTTCGCCACCGCCTTGCGCGCGGTGCAGGACGCGACGACCGAAGGTCGTCTGGATTTCGTGTTGCCCGACGGGCGCCGCTTTCGCGTCGAAGGTCAGCGGCCCGGCCCCGTGGCCGAACTGCAGATCCACGATGACGATCTGTTCCCCCGCCTGATCCGCGAAGGCGACCTTGGCTTTTGCGAAGCCTACATGGATGGCATGTGGTCCACGCCCGACCTGCTCGGCTTCATGGATTTCGTCCAGACCCCGGCCAATTCCATGCTCGACACCTTTCCCGGCTTCAAGCTGGTGCAGGCCTTCGAGCGCCTGCGGCATTGGCTGAACTCCAACTCCAAGACGCAGGCACGCAAGAACATCGCCCACCATTACGATCTGGGAAACGATTTCTACCGCCTGTGGCTGGATGACACGATGACCTATTCCTCGGCGCTCTACCTGAGCGGGCAGGAATCGCTCGAACGCGCGCAGACGCTGAAATACGCCCAGCTGGTTGATACGATGGGCGCGCAGAGGGGCGATCATGTGCTGGAAATCGGGTGCGGATGGGGGGGATTTGCCGAATACGCCGCCCGCGAACGGGGTCTGCGCGTGACCGGCCTGACCATCTCGCGCGAACAATACAATTTTGCCGTCGACCGCATCGCCCGCGCGGGCCTCTCGGATCTCGTGACGTTCAAGCTTCAGGACTACCGCGACGAAAAAGGCACGTATGACGGCATCGCCAGCATCGAGATGTTCGAGGCGGTGGGCGAAAAATACTGGCCGGTCTACTTCGACACGCTGCGCGAGCGGCTGAAACCGGGGCGGCGGGCCACGCTTCAGATCATCACCGTTCAGGACGCGCGCTACGAGAGTTACCGCAAAAGCGTTGATTTCATCCAGAAATACATCTTTCCCGGCGGCATGTTGCCATCGCCCA
The DNA here is from genome assembly GCA_030683915.1 of Gemmobacter sp. GTDB lineage: Bacteria > Pseudomonadota > Alphaproteobacteria > Rhodobacterales > Rhodobacteraceae > Wagnerdoeblera. The sequence continues at coordinate 11,157 of JAUXPG010000051.1, read as the reverse complement.
CCGCCCTGCGGCGCGAGGTGGAGCGCGCGGGGCTGACAGTGACAGGTTCGGTCGAATTCGGGCAAAGCTACAGCCAGACGCTGCGCCGCTGGTTCGACAATTTCAACGAGCGCTGGGATGATGTGCAGAAACTGGGCTTTGACGACAGGTTCCGCCGGATGTGGAACCTGTATCTCGCCTCTTGCGCGGGAACGTTTCGCGGCGGTAACTGCGATGTGACGCAAATTACCGTGGCCCGCCCCTGACATGCCCACAGCAGCCCGCCTGTTCGCCGCCGCCGCCTTTGCAGCCATCGGCTTTTTTGCGGCCGAGCTCTACAAGGCGGGGCTGCCCCCTGAAACGCAGTTCGGCAGGTTCAGCCTGATCTCGGCTTTGCTTGGCATCTTGTGCGGATGGCTGGTGATGGGGCGGCTGGCCGGGCGCGGCATGCGCGCCGCGCTTGGGTCGGGCCTGCGCACGTCGGCGAATATGGTGTTCTACGCGCTTTTGGTGTTCTCGGTCTACGAGATGGTGCTGCGGTCGCTGCGAAAGCGGTATGATGGCGTGTTCGAGGCAGTGATCGGCACGTTCGACATCGCGTTGGTCTATGGCGCCGCCCTGCTGCGGCCCGAACCTCTGGTCATCTTGCTGGTGGGCGGGATGGCAGGGGGCATGCTGGCGGAATGGGCATCCCGCCAGTGGCGGTGATCCGGCGCGCCATGCGCGGCTAAAGGTGGCGGCCCCTTCCATCGGCGCGCCGATCGCAATATCCCACCACTCCGCACGCACACCAACCGGGGACCCGAACGCGATGGCCGATTTCTTCTTCTATGGCACGTTGTGCCATCTGCCCTTGCTGCGCGTAGTGCTCGGGCGGGCGGTGGCTGCCCGGCCCGCCGTGTTGCCTGACCATGCCGTGTTTGTGGCGCGGGGCCAGCCCTTTCCCCTGATCGTGGAGGCGCCGGGCGCGCAGGCTGTCGGACTGTTCGTGCCAGACCTTGGCCCCGACGATGTGGCGCGGCTGGATTATTACGAGGGCGGTTTCGCCTATCACACCCGCGACCTGACCCTTGCCACCGGCGAAACCGCGCGGGTCTATTTCCCTGATCCCGGCCATTGGGAACCCGGCGCGCCCTGGGATCTGGCATCGTGGGAACTCAGCCGAGGCGCGGTGGTGGTGGACACCGCGCGCGACTTCATGGCGCTTTACGGGCAAAAGCCAGCAGCGGCGGTGTTGCCGCGCTATCCCATGATGTTGGTGCGCGGTGCATCGCGGCTGCGCGCGGGCCAGCCGGTGCCTTCGGTCGTGCGGCGCGCAAGCAGTGCTGCGGATGTGCGCGTGCAGGCCCGCCATGAGCCCTATGCCCATTTTTTCGCGGTCGAGGAATACGACCTGCAGTTCCGCCGGTTTGATGGCACGTGGTCCGCGCCGATCAACCGCGCGGCCTTTGTGTCGGGCGACGCCGCCACCGTGCTGCCCTATGACCCGGTGCGCGACCGGGTGCTGGTGGTGGAACAGTTCCGCGCCGGGCCCTATGCCCGAGGTGATGCGAACCCTTGGCTGGTCGAGGCCATTGCCGGGCGGATCGACCCGTTCGAGACGCCCGAGGCCTGCGCCCGCCGCGAGGCTGAGGAGGAGGCGGGGATCACCCTGAAAGACCTGATCGAGATCGCGCGCTATTACCCCAGTCCCGGCGCCAAAACCGAATTCCTGTATTCGTATCTCGCCCTTTGCGATCTGCCCGATGACCGGCCCCGCCTTGGCGGCATGGCGGATGAGGCCGAGGACATCCGCGCCCATGTCATCCCCTTCGCGCAGCTGATGGAAATCATCCGCGCGCCCGAAGGCGGCAACGGCCCGCTGATCCTGTCGGCGATGTGGCTGGATGCCAACCGCGAACGGCTGCGCGCGGGCGGGTGAGCGACTTGTTTTCCCGGCCCCTCGGGCCTATTCCTTGGGCAGACCTGCGAAAGGACCCCCATATGCGCCTCAGCCGCGACCTGGCCGACAGCATCGGCAAGACTCCCCTGATCCGCCTGCGCGCCGCGTCCGAGGCGACGGGATGCGACATCTGGGGCAAGGCCGAATTCCTGAACCCCGGTCAGTCGGTCAAGGACCGCGCCGCGCTTTACATCATCAAGGACGCGGTGGCGAAGGGCTTGCTCAAACCGGGCGGCACCATCGTCGAAGGCACAGCGGGCAACACCGGCATCGGTCTGGCCTTGGTGGGCGCCAGCATGGGCTTTCGCACCGTGATCGTGATTCCCGAAACCCAAAGCCAGGAAAAAAAGGACATGCTGCGCCTTGCCGGTGCCGAACTGGTGCAGGTGCCTGCAGCGCCCTATTCAAATCCCAATAACTACGTGCGGTATTCGGGCCGTCTGGCAGCAGAACTTGCCAAAACCGAACCCAACGGCGCGATTTGGGCCAACCAGTTCGACAACACCGCCAACCGGCAGGCGCATGTCGAAACCACCGGCCCCGAAATCTGGGACCAGACCGGCGGCAAGGTCGATGGCTTCATCTGCGCGGTCGGTTCGGGTGGCACGCTGGCGGGTGTCGCGCTGGCCTTGCAGCCGAAAGGCGTGAAGATCGGACTAGCCGACCCGGAAGGCGCGGCGCTGCACAGTTTCTACACCACCGGCGAGTTGAAATCGCCGGGCAGTTCGATCACAGAAGGGATCGGCCAAGGTCGGATCACTGCTAATCTGCAGGGCTTGACGCCCGATTACAGCTACCGCATCCCGGATGCCGAGGCGCTGCCCATCGTGTTCGATCTGTTGGAACACGAAGGTCTGTGTCTGGGGGGATCGTCGGGCATTAACGTGGCGGGCGCGATGCGGATGGCGCGGGACATGGGACCGGGCCACAGCATCGTGACAATCCTGTGCGACTATGGCACGCGCTATCAGTCCAAGCTGTTCAACCCCGAATTCCTGCGCGCCAAGGGCCTGCCGTTCCCGGCGTGGCTGGATGGTGCGGCGCGGCGTCTGCCCGAGGTCTACGAGGGCTGATGACACGCCTTCTGACCCGGATCGCCGCGCTGGTTCTGGCGCTTGGGCTGGGGGTGGCGGCTGCGCCGCAGGCCCCGGCGCAGGGCTTGTCGTGGTGGCTGGGGGGTGTGGCGGGTGGCGGGACGACAGCCCCCGTGCCGGTGCCAGAACCGCAGGCGCCGGTCGGGCCTGACTATGACGCGTGGTCGCGCGCCGCCGAACAGGCCGAAGCAACCATCGCGGAATTCGGCACCACCTCGGAAGATCTGGAAATCCTGCGCACGCAGATGGCGGAATGGCGCGAGCGTTTCCTGATGGCGCAAACCGCCAACAGCCCGCGCATCGCCACATTGCGCGAACAGATCGCAGCACTTGGCCCCGCCCCCGGAGATGGCGCCAGCGAACCCGAGGAAATCGCCGCCCGCCGCAAGGAACTGGGCGAACAACTGGCCCGCGCGCAGGCCCCCGGCATCGCCGCCGAGGAGGCCTATCGCCGCGCCGACGGGCTGATCCGGGAAACCGACAGCATCCTGCGCGCCCGCCAGACCAGCGAATTGCTGCGGTTTGATCCGGCACCCGCCAATCCGGCGAACTGGCCCGGCGCGATTGCGGCACTCAGCCGCTTTTCGGTCGATCTGTGGGACGAACTGTCCACCGCCTGGGCCAGCGCCGAACGCCGCTCTGCGTTGACCGATGCGGCGCCGGTGCTGTTGCTGGCACTGATCGTGGCGGGCGTGCTTTTGTGGAAAGGCCCCGACTGGGTCGCCGGGCTGATCCGCCGGGTGCAGGTCCGTTTGCCGCAAGCGTGGTGGGGGCTGGTGGAACTGCCGCTGTCGCTGGGTCAGGTGATCTTGCCGGTGGCGGCGCTGACCTTCCTGTCCAGCGCTTTGTCGACCAGCGGATTTCTGGGCCCGCTGTCCGAAGCGATGGTCGGCAAAGGGGTGATCGTCGCCGGGCTGCTGGTGTTCACCGTGCTGTGGATTGCCCGCCACGTGTTTCCTGCCGACGACCGGCTGGGCCAGGTGCTGATGCTGCCACCCGAACGGCGGGCCGAAGGGCGGCTGCACCTTTCGCTGTTCGCGCTGGTGATCGGGGCGCAAGAGATTCTGACCTCGGCCTTCGACGTGCCGGCTTACGGGTTGGCGGTGCAGGTGGTGACTTATCCGGTCACCGCCATCAGCGGGTTGCTGCTGTTCCGCATCGGCCAGCTGTTGCGCCAATCCGCCGCCGCCGAAGCGGCAGATGCGGAAAACACCGGCTTTCGCCCGCTTCTGGTGGGCCTGCTGGGCAAGGGTGCGATGGTCATCGGCGTTGTCAGCCCGGTGCTGGGCGCGATCGGCTATGTCAGCCTGTCCGATGCGATGGTCCACCCTGCGATGGCGTCGCTCGGCCTGCTGGCGGTGGTCGCGCTGTTGCAGCGGTTGATCTACGACATTTACGCGCTGGTGATGCGCGCGGATGCGGTCCGCGCCAAGGATGCGCTGATCCCCGTGCTGATTTCCTTTGCGCTGGCGCTGGCGGCCTTGCCCTTGCTGGCGTTGATCTGGGGGGTCCGACCGGCTGAGTTGCTGGAATTCTGGACCCGGTTCCGCGAAGGCTTCCGTCTCGGCGAAACCCGGATCAGCCCGACCGATTTCCTTGTCTTCGGCGTGATCTTCGGGATCGGTTATGGCGTGACACGGCTGGTGCAGGGTGCGCTGAAAACCACCATCCTGCCCAAGACCACGCTGGACGCTGGCGGGCGCAACGCCATTGTGGCCGGCGTGGGGTATGTCGGCTTGGTGCTTGCGGCGCTGGCGGCGATCACCTCGACCGGGCTTGACCTGTCCAGTCTGGCCATCGTGGCCGGTGCGCTGTCGGTCGGCATCGGTTTCGGCTTGCAAAACATCGTGTCGAACTTTGTCTCGGGCATCATCCTGCTGATCGAACGCCCCGTTGCCGAAGGCGACTGGATCGAGGTGGGCGGCGTGCAGGGCTGGGTGCGCGGCATCTCGGTGCGCTCCACCCGGATCGAGACCTTCGACCGCACCAATGTCATCGTGCCCAACGCAGACCTGATTTCGGGCCGCGTCACGAACTGGACCGGGTTCAATCTGACCGGGCGCCTGATCGTGCCGGTGGGCGTGGCCTATGGCAGCGACACCCGCAAGGTCGAACGCATCCTGCGCGAAATCGCCGAAGCGCAGCCGCTTGTCGTGCTGAACCCGCCGCCCAACGTCGTCCTCATGGGGTTTGGCGCCGACAGCCTGAACTTTGAAATCCGCATGATTCTGCGCGACGTGAATTTCAGCCTGTCGGTGCGGTCCGAGGTGAACCACCAGATTGCCGCCCGCTTTGCCGCCGAGGGTGTCGAAATTCCCTTTGCCCAGCGCGACATCTGGATCCGCAACCCCGAGGCGCTGACCGGCAGGCCCCCGCCGCCTGAGCGCCCGGCAGACCCACCGCCAGAGCCGCGCCGCACAGGCCGGCTGCGCGCTGACGAAACCACCGAAGAGCCGCCCAGCGGCGCCGCAGGAGATGCCGGATGACCACCGCCGACCCGCTCTATCGCACCCAGCCCTATGCCCGCAGCGCGGCGGGGCGGATCGTGGGGCTGACGCCCGAAGGCGGGTTGGTCGCAGAGCCGGCGCTCTTTTACCCGCAAGGCGGCGGTCAACCGGGGGATTCGGGCTGGATCGACTGGGCCGGCGGCCGGGTGCCGGTGGCCGCCACGCTCAAGGGCGCGGATGGCGCCCCGGTGCTGGTGCCCGCCAGTCCGGTGCCGCTGCCCCCGGTTGGCGCCGAGGTCACGTTGCATCTGGATTGGGACCGACGGCACAGCCACATGCGGGTGCACACCGCACTGCACCTTTTGTCCGTGGTCATTCCGCTGCCCGTCACGGGCGGGCAAATCGCGGCGGGCAAGGGACGGCTGGATTTCGACATGCCCGAGTCGCCTGCCGACGTCGCCGCGCTTGAAACCGCGCTCAATACCTTGATCGCGCGGGACCTTCCGGTGACCGACGACTGGATCACCGATGCCGAACTGGCTGCCAACCCGGGGCTGGTGAAAACCATGTCGGTGCAGCCGCCCACCGGGCAGGGCCGCGTGCGGTTGGTGCGGATCGGGCTGGGGCCGGACCAGATTGACCTGCAACCTTGCGGCGGGACGCATGTCGCGCGCACGGCGGAAATCGGGCGGGTTGCCATCGGCAAGATCGAAAAGAAGGGCCGCATCAACCGGCGGGTCACCCTGACGCTGGAGGATTAAGGCAAAAGCCGTGCTTGCGCACCCGGGAAGGCGGCGTATGCTGCGCCCAACCCGATAGGTGCCGCAGTGCAGAAAATGCCCGAACATACCGAGATCACCCCATCCGCCCGGATTGCCACGTCCACCCACGGCTGGCGGGCAAAGTGCCTGCAGCGCCTGATCCGGTTGGACCTTCCGGTGCCCGGAACCGTGGCGCTGTCGTTTGCGGCCGTCCGTGCAATTGCCGCCGGACAGCCGGCACCGGGCAAGGCCATTCTGTCCAGCTTTGGGCCCGCCCCGCTGGTGTCGATCCGACCCAGCCCGGAAAACCCCGATTGGGGCGGGCCGGGCACCCTGCTGAACATCGGGCTGAACGCGGCACGCCACCGCGATCTGGCGGAAACCCACGGCCACGAGGTGGCCGACGCGTTGTATCTGCGCTTTGTGCAGGCCTATGCGATTCACGTCGCGCGGTTGGACCCCGACATGTTCGACGTGTCCTCGCCCTCGGCCGAGGCACTGCGCGACGCGCTGCGCGCCTATGAACAGGAAACCGACGAACCCTTCCCGCAAGACCCTGCCGTCCAGCTGACCGAGGCGCTGCGGTCGATGGCACGGGCATGGGAAGGCACCACGGCGCGGCTGTTGCGTCAGGTCAAGGGCGCGCCCAACGATGCGGCGTTGGGACTGGTGGTGCAAGCGATGGCGCTTGGCATGGGCGAAGGCGTGTCGGGGTCCGGCGTGATCCAGTGTGTCGACCCGACCACCGGCCTGCCGCAGGTGACGGGCCGGTATCTGAGCCAGAGCCTTGGGCGCGATGCGCTGGCCCGCGCCGCCGAAGGCACCATCTATCTGGCGCGCGACCCGCGTGGACCTGCGCTTGAGGATCTGGCGCCCGAAGCCTTTGCCGCCCTGATCCGCCACGCCGCCAATTGCCGGACCCGCCTGCGCGAGGAAATGCAGATAGAATTTACGCTTGAAAGCGGCGCGCTCAAGGTGCTTGACGCGGTCAAGGTGCCCCGGTCGTCACGCGCGACGCTGAAGATTGCGGTGGCTCTGGCCGAAGATGGCATCATCGGCAAGGATGATGCCGTGCTGCGGGTGGAACCACGCGCGCTGTCGGAACTGCTGCATCCGCAGGTCGATCCGCGCGGCGCGCGCGATGTCGTGGTGCGCGGCATCGCCGCCAGTCCGGGTGCGGCTGTGGGGCGGCTGGTGTTTTCATCGGCAGCCGCGCAAGCCAGCGCCGCGCGGGGAGAATCCTGCATTCTGGTGCGCCGGGAAACCAGCCCCGAGGACATTCGCGGCATGCACGCCGCCCAAGGCGTGCTGACCGAACGCGGCGGCATGACCAGCCATGCTGCGGTGATCGCGCGCGGGCTGGGCCTGCCTTGCGTGGTGGGTGCATCCGACATGCGGCTCGACAGCCGGGAAAAGCGCATCATCGCCGGGGACGGCAGGGTATTTCGCGAAGGCGATCTGATCACGCTGGACGGGTCCACCGGCGAGGCGCTGGCGGGCAGCGCCGACATGTTGGCCCCGGCGCTGGACGATGATTTCCGCAAGTTCCTTGGCTGGGCCGACACCTTCCGCGACATCGGCGTGCGCGCCAATGCCGACACCCCCGAAGATGCGCAGACCGCCCGCGACTTCGCCGCCGAAGGCATCGGGCTGTGCCGCACCGAACATATGTTCTTTGATGCCGACCGACTGGTCGTCATGCGCGAGATGATCTTTGCCGATACCGCGCAAGACCGCGCCAGCGCGCTCAGCCGCTTGCTGCCCATGCAGCGCGAGGATTTCATCCATCTGTTTGGCATCATGGAGGGGCTTCCGGTCTGCATCCGGCTGTTCGACCCCCCGCTGCACGAATTCCTGCCGCATACCCGCGAAGGCATGCGCGAACTTGCCGAAGCACTGGACAAGCCGCTGTCCGAGGTGACCCGCCGGGCCGAGGCGTTGTCCGAATTCAACCCCATGCTCGGCATGCGGGGGGTGCGGCTGGGAATCGTGCTGCCCGAAATCTACGAAATGCAGGCGCAGGCGATCTTTGAGGCGACCATCGCCGTGGGCCAGCGCGGCATCAAGGTGGTGCCGGAAATCATGATCCCGCTTGTATCGGCCATGCGCGAGGTCGAACTGGTGAAAACCCGGATCGAGGCGGTGGCTGCGGCCGTCCGCACCCGCCGCGGGGTGGATTTTGGATACAAGCTCGGCGTGATGGTGGAAACGCCCCGCGCGGCCTTGCGGGCGGGCGACATTGCCCAGCACGCGATGTTCCTCTCGTTCGGCACCAATGACCTGACGCAGATGACCTATGGCTTGTCGCGCGACGATGCCGGGCGGTTCATGTCGGCCTATGTCAATCAGGGGGTCTACCCCGAAGATCCCTTCCACATCCTCGATATCGACGGGGTGGGAGAGTTGCTTTTGATCGGCGCGGAACGGGGTCGGCGCACCCGTCCGGACCTGACCCTTTCGATCTGCGGTGAACACGGTGGCAACCCCGAATCAATCGAGTTCTGCCGGCGCGCCGGATTCGATTATGTGTCGTGTTCACCCTATCGTGTTCCGCTGGCGCGTCTGGCCGCCGCGCACCTTGCGCTGGCCGACCGCAAGCTGCCGTCCCGGTCCGAGGAAATGTAGACACACCAATTGGTTAACGAAAAGGACCGGCCGTTGGGCAGCCCCTGCGGAGGGGCGCCTTTCTGCGGTGCGGCGTGGCCCGGTAGACCGATAAGCGGTTTTCCGCTATGAATGCCGGGTTGCCTGACGTTTCGAGTTGCCCGGGCGGCGGAGTGTAACAAGACCGGGATACCCCCATGCGCCGTAGTCTGACACTGGTTCTCTGCTTGGCATCGGGGCTTTTTGCCCTCGCCACGCGGGCCGACGCCGAGGTGCGGTTCAGCCTGTCGAACACCCCCCATGATGGCCTTGTCCGCGAACTGAGCACCCTTCTGGAGGGCGAACGCGCAGCGCTGCAGGCCACAGCGCCCAGTGTGATGCGCCCCGGCTTGGGGCCCGATGCCAGCGCCCGCCCGCGCGGTCGCCCGCTTCCCGGCGGATACGAGGACGGGTGGCTCGCGACCCTGCCCCCGGCGACCGGCGGTGCCGAATGGCAATGTCTGGCGGAGGCGCTGTATTTCGAGGCGCGGGGCGAAAGCCTGAAGGGCCAGTTCGCCGTGGCCGAGGTCATCTTGAACCGGGTTGAATCACCGCAATATCCCGGCACCGTCTGCGGTGTGGTGCGCCAAGGCACCGGCCAGCGCGGCGCCTGCCAGTTTTCCTATACCTGCGATGGCCGGCCCGATGTGGTGACCGACCCCGCCTCCTGGGATCGGGCGGGCAAGATCGCGCGGCTGATGCTGGACGGGTCGGACAGGTCGCTGACCGATGGCGCCACGCATTTCCACACGACGCAGGTGCGCCCGGTCTGGTCGCGCATCTTCGACCAGACAACGCGGATCGGGGCGCATCTGTTCTACCGCCAGACCGGCGCAGCGCCCGCTTTTGGCAAGCGCACCGCCGCTTTGGGCACCAAGAATCTCGACCGGGCGGCGGTCTTGCGTGGAACGATGCCGCTGGATATGGGGTTGTAACGGGTCGCTTGTGCCCGCTGCCGTGCCGCATCGCGACATGACAGCGCGGACCGGCCCGGCGATGGTCAGCGCGGACTGACCGAACGGACCCCATATGCCCAGCGACATCCGCCTTGCCTTTGCCCACCCCGAGGAACGCGCCGAAGCCACCGCCCCCGCCGCCCCGCGCGACCGGATTTCGGTGCGCGATCTGGTGATCGATGCCGATATCGGCGCGTTTCAGCAAGAACGCGGACGCACCCAGCGGCTGCGGTTCAACGTGGTGGTCGAGGTGCGCCCGCCGCCCGCCCCGCTGGATGATGATGTGGACCGCATTCTGTCCTACGACGTCATCACCGAAGCGGTGCATGCCGAACTTGCGGCTGAACGGCTGAACCTGCTGGAAACGCTGGCCGAGCGTGTGGCCGAACGCGTGCTGGCCGCGCCTGCGGCCATGCGCGCCTTCGTGCGGATCGAAAAGCTCGATCGCGGGCCGGGCGCGTTGGGGGTGGAAATCGTGCGGGCGCGGGCGGAAACCCCGGCGCGGACGGTGGGGGCCGATGGTCTGGACAATGCGCTGCACCCGGTGGTCGCCTATCTGGACAATACCAGCATCCACGGCGGCCGTTTGGCGGGGCTTCTGGATGCCTTGCAGGCGACCGGGTTGCCCGTGGTGCTGGCGGTGGGCCTGCCCGACGGCGCGCGCCCCGTGTCGGCGGTTGCCCCGGCGCAGCGGCGCATTGACCTGCTGGCGATCGAACAGAACGCATGGGTCCTGGCCGGGCAGGATGCGCGCTGTGTGGTCGTGTCCAGCCGGACGGAAATCGACTGGGCCATGAAACACGGGCAGATGGTGGTCTGGGCGCCCAGCAAGATCGTGCTCGACAGCCCCGATGGCCCGCGCGGCCCCGTGCGCGATGCTGTGGCGCTGGCCCTGTGGTTGGCGGAACATCTGGCCGCCGACCGGCTGGTCGTTCACGGCTCTGCAACGGCACCGGCAGGAAGCCGCGTGCCAGTCCTGCGGGCCTGAGCGGCGCGCTTGCGCGGGGCACGGCTTGGCCGTAATCCCCCGGTATGACCACGCTTTGGCGCCCCATCCCCTGTTTCGACGCTGCACGCCCGCCGGGCGCGCTGATGCTGGCCGGCGGCTGGCTATGGTTCGACCGGCTGGAAGTGTTGGAACCCGGGCGCGCGCCACACGTGGTGCCACTGGCCGAGGCGCCTTCCGATGTGCTGGCCCGCCTGACCGACCCGCGCCCCGGCATTGCCGGGCTGGCGCTCGACCGCCCGCGCATCATGGGCATCCTGAACGTCACACCCGACAGCTTTTCCGATGGCGGCCGTTTTCTGGACCCCGATGCGGCGCGCGCGCAGGGG
>JAUXPG010000036.1 GCA_030683915.1 Gemmobacter sp. | reverse complement strand
CCGGGCGCGTGGCCGGGTCGATCATCGCCACGCCCCAGCGGAACCCGGCGTCGATCGATGTGGCACCGATGGCCTCCATCGCGTTGATCTGGTTGATCAGCGTGGTCCGGTTGTTACCATGCACCCGCACACGGTTGGTCGCGTTCGGCATGCACCAGATGTTGGTGGTGCCCGGCGCCATGCTCGTCGTGCTGTAACCCGTGCTGGTATTCGACGTGTTATAGGTGTCGGCGTTCGCATGCTGCGGCATCGCGACGGTGCGCGACAGCGCCAGCGAGGTATAGGCCGACGCCGGCAGATCGACGCAATGCGTCATGCTGTGCCGGTCGGTCAGGGTGTAGCGGCTGGTCAGATCCGGGCCGATGTTCACCTGACCGCTGTAAGGCACGATCGAGATGGACACCCGGTTCTCGGTGTCTTCGGCCAGCACGTCGGTGATGAATTCGGCGGCCGCCGATTTCAGTTGCGTCAGTTTGGTGCCGGCCATCGACCCCGAGATGTCCAGCACCAGCGCGATTTCGACGTTGGTGCGGCGTTCCTCGGCCGCACCGGCGGCGTTCGACTTCAGTTCCTGAATCCCCATCATGTGCATGAAATAGGGGCGCGTCACCGTGCGGGTGTCGGCGCGGACGGACCGGAAGTTCAGCCCCTGATCCACAGACACCCCGGTCAGTGACCCGGACAACTGCGCCTTGGCGAACCAGTCTTCGACCACCGCGCGGGGTTGCAGCACCTGACGCATCGACGCCCCGGCCAGCGCCGCCGCATCGGCGGTGGCCTGCACCCGCGACCGCTCGGCCTCATAGCGCATCAGGTCGATGGCCATGCCGCCCACGAAAAGCATGATCAGCAGCACGACCATCGAGAACAGCACCATGCTGCCGTCTTCGCCGCGGGCAAACCAGCGCGTCCCGGCCTTCAGCCGGATGGTCAGTCTGTTCCGGCACGCACGAACATCTGCCTTAGACTGTGTCATGTTGACCCTCACGCTCCAAACCGGCCCCCGGCGACGATTGCCGGGGAGGCACCAATCCCTAACACCGGGTAATATGGCGTGAACGTGTGGCATAACTTTGGCGAACCTGCTGGATTTTATGCATTTTTTGGCGCGTTTGCGAAACGGACGCCCAGATTTGGCCATCATTGTCGCCAGTCAGGCCTAAATCGCCTTTGGTAACACGCCGTTTATGAGCCACCGGCAGAATACAGGTGATTCGGGCGGATCGACGGCAAATGCCGGTGGATTGTGCGCTCCGTCATGGGGTATCCCGGAAGGGCCAGTCCTGCGGCCCAACGCCGCGCGGGCCCGCCCGGATCAGGGACGGCTCCGGCAGACATGCCGGACCACAAGGGAGGAATTGCGATGCTTGCCACTGGGGAACCCAGTTTCCGCGAATCGGTTGACCTGATGTTCGACCGTGCTGTTGCGCTGATGGACCTGTCGCCGGGTCTGGCGCGCAAGATCAAGGTCTGCAACTCGACCTATACGGTGCGGTTCGGGGTGCGCCTGCGCGGCAAGATCGAAACCTTTACCGGCTACAGGTCGGTGCATTCCGAACACATGGAACCTGTCAAGGGCGGCATCCGCTATTCGCTGGGCGTGAATCAGGACGAGGTCGAGGCGCTGGCCGCCCTGATGACCTACAAATGTGCGCTGGTCGAAACGCCGTTCGGCGGGTCGAAGGGTGGTCTGTGCATCGACCCGCGGGCGTGGGATGAACACGAACTCGAACAGATCACCCGCCGCTTCGCCTATGAACTGATCAAGCGCGACCTGATCCACCCCGCCCAGAACGTGCCCGCCCCCGACATGGGCACGGGCGAGCGCGAAATGGCGTGGATCGCCGACCAATACGCCCGGATGAACACCACCGACATCAACGCCAAGGCCTGCGTCACCGGCAAGCCGCCGCATGCGGGCGGCATTCAGGGCCGGGTGGAGGCAACGGGGCGCGGCGTGCAATATGCCTTGCGCGAATTCTTCCGCCACCCCGAAGACGTGGCGAAAACCGGCCTTGCAGGCGGGCTCGACGGCAAACGCGTCATCGTGCAGGGCCTTGGCAACGTCGGGTATCACGCGGCCAAATTCCTGTCGCAGGAGGACGGCGCCAGAATCATCGCCGTCATCGAACGTGACGGCGCGGTTCTCAACGAAGCCGGCCTTAACATCGATGATCTGCGCGCCCACATCGCCGCCACCGGAGGCGTGGCGGGCTATCCGCATGCCCAGCATGTCACCGACGGCGCTGCCGTTCTGGAACAGCCGTGCGACATTCTGATCCCCGCCGCGCTGGAAGGCGTGATTCACCTCGGCAACGCCGCCCGCATTCAGGCGCCCCTCATCCTTGAGGCCGCGAACGGGCCCATCACCTTCGGCGCCGACGAAATCCTGCGCGAAAAGGGCTGCGTGATCATTCCCGACATGTATGCCAATGCCGGAGGGGTCACGGTTTCGTATTTCGAATGGGTCAAGAACCTGAGCCACATCCGGTTTGGCCGCATGCAGCGCCGCGCCGAAGAAGCACGGTCGCGCCTGCTGGTGGAGGAATTGGAACGCCTGTCGTCGGATCAGGGCCTTGGCTGGACCATGGCCGAGGATTTCAAGGACCGTTTCCTGACCGGGTCGGACGAACTGGCGCTGGTGCGCTCGGGGCTGGATGACACAATGCGCACCGCCTACCAGTCGATGCGCGAGGTCTGGCATGGCCGCAACGATGTGCAGGACCTGCGCACAGCGGCCTATCTCGTGTCGATCGACCGGGTGTCCAAAACCTATCGCTCCAAGGGCTTGTAACGCTCGCCGTGGGGGGCGCCCGACGCCCCCACCGGCACGGTGGTCGATGCGAAAGCCGGGCGCTTTCCATTCCCGCGCCGCCTGCTATATCGGGTCGGAAAGCAGGGGGGCGCGCATCATGGCCGACGACGGGTTGAACAGCTTCATGACCGGACCGGACGAAGCCGGACGTTTTGGCATCTTCGGCGGGCGTTTCGTGTCGGAAACGCTGATGCCGCTGATTCTGGAACTGGAAGCGCGCTACGAACACGCCAAGACCGACCCGGCGTTCTGGGCGGAAATGCACGACCTCTGGACGCATTATGTCGGCCGTCCCTCGCCGCTTTATCACGCCGAACGGTTGACGGCGCATCTGGGCGGCGCCAAGATCTACATGAAGCGCGACGAGTTGAACCACACCGGCGCGCACAAGATCAACAATGTGCTGGGCCAGATCATCCTGGCCCGCCGCATGGGCAAGACCCGGATCATCGCGGAAACCGGCGCTGGCCAGCACGGCGTGGCCACTGCCACCGTCTGCGCCAAGTTCGGGCTGAAATGCGTGGTCTACATGGGCGCGCATGATGTCGAACGTCAGGCGCCCAACGTCTTCCGCATGCGCCTGCTGGGGGCCGAGGTGATTCCCGTCACCTCAGGGCGTGGCACGCTGAAGGACGCGATGAACGATGCGCTGCGCGACTGGGTGACCAACGTGCGCGACACCTTCTACTGCATCGGCACTGTGGCCGGGCCGCATCCCTATCCGGCGATGGTGCGCGATTTCCAGTCGATCATCGGCAAGGAAACCCGCGACCAGATGCACGCCGCCGAAGGGCGCCTGCCCGATACGCTGGTCGCCGCCATCGGTGGCGGGTCCAACGCGATGGGGCTGTTCTTTCCGTTTCTCGACGATCCCACGGTCAATATCGTCGGGGTCGAGGCTGGCGGCAAAGGCGTGGACGACCGGATGGAGCATTGCG
>JAUXPG010000464.1 GCA_030683915.1 Gemmobacter sp. | reverse complement strand
ACCAGATTGACCGAGGCGTATTCGAGATCGGCCAGCGCGCCGAACATGCCGGGCATGATGTTGCCAAGGAAAATCCCGGCAAGAATGCAAAGGGCCACCCAAAGGGTCAGCCAGCGTTCGAACAGGCTCATATGGGTTCCTTCTGCGCGGGAACACAGCAGCCATCCCCGGGGGGCGGTGTCAGGCTGGCGATGAAGTCGGCCAGCGGTTTCAGGGAGGCAGGGTTCAAGGCATAGCAGACGCGTGGACCGTCGATCTCGCCCGAGATGATCCCTGCGGACTTGAGGATGCGCAGATGCTCGGACACCGTGGACTGCGCTAGGCCGACAGCATCCACGATCTCGCCTCCGATGCAGCCGGGCGTGGCAAGCAGCAGCCGAAGGATGCGAAGGCGCGCCGGATGCGCCAGCGCCTTGGCAAGCTCTGCGAGATGAGCGTCATGGGGCATTCGAAATTTCCTCAGTTCTATTATCGTCGATAAACGATAGATTGGCGATGAACAAGATGCTCCCGTTTGTGAAGCCTCCAAGGCGTGTGTCAGATCCATGCGGGGTCGAACGAACGGGTGGAGCGCGTCGCTGTTCCCTTCGTTCATTCGCACGCTCGCGCACACCGCATCGATCTTGTCGACACCAAGGGTTTTAGGCGCAGCCCCAAGGTCTCGGTCAGCAGGCCAGGATCGCTGACCTTGTTGTGGACCTGCTGCTCGGCAAACAGTTTGTGCTTGGTGTCGACCGCGATCTGGATGTTGTAACCCACCCCGACACGGCTGCAGGAGTGCATCGCTCCTGCGTCCGGATCAGTGAGCGAGATCTGATCCTCGCCTGTGCGGCTGCGCGTGACATCAAGGCCTCAACGGCCTTGGCATTGTTCAATATAGATCCTGACCGTTTATGCGGACATGTACCCACAGTGCCTGCGGATCTCTAGACCATGCCCGTGCCCTTTGCGCTTATATGGTTGCTGATACAGCACCGGCGACTGCCGGTTGCGGCAGGTCGGCGCATTCGGTGAAGACCCGACTGGTGCAGCCTGCGCAGATGCCTCGGTCCAGACAGTGGACCGCTGCCGAAACCGCATCGCCCTTGGATATTTGCAAGGCGCCCTCATCCAGTTCATCCAGCACATGGAACCGGCGCAGGCATTCCAGTAGCGGCGGAAACAGCGCGACGATACGGAACGTGCCGCCCGCGGCCCGGATATCTCGAATGGATTGGATCAGAAAATCTGCGCCCGAGAGGTCGATCTTGCCCACACCTTTCAGGTAAAAGATCACATGCACCTGGCCGGGCCGCTTGGCGCGAAGCGCTTTCCATTCTGCCTCGACATGTTCGATCGAACCGAAATACAGCGGTCCGTCCAGCCGCACCGATACCAGTTGCGGGCATTCCGGAACCCTGTGCAGGTCGGCATTGCGGAATTTGCGCCGCCCGCCGGGGACTTCGACCGGCGCGCTGACACGCAGAGAGGGGTGCGCACTGTCGTAGATGAAGACCGAGAACGACGCGATGACCCCGACATAGATCGCGAAATCCAGCTCGATCAGCAGGCCCGCCCCCAGCGTCAGCAGCAGGATCAGCGTCTCGGGGCGAGAGGTTTTCACGATATGGCGGATTTCCTTGCGGTCGATCAAGCGCCAAGCGACATAGACGATCAGCCCGGCCATCGCGGGCACCGGAATGGCGGTGATGTATCTGCCGAAGACCAGCAGGATCGCGGCCAAGAACAGGCTGGACATGACGGCGGATAGGGGTGTGCGGGCACCGGCCTCGGCGTTCACGCCAGACCGGGTGAAGGAGCCTGACCCCACGTAGCAGTTGAAGAATCCGCCTATGGTGTTGGACAGCCCCTGGCCGACCATTTCCTGATTGGGTGCAAAGGCCTCTTTCCGGCGAAGGGCGAAGGTGCGCCCGATGGATATTGCCTCGAGCAGACCGATCAGCGCCACTGCGGCGGCGCCGGGGGCCAGTAGCGCGATGTCGGACCACCGGAACGTGGGCAGCGTCAGACCCGGTAAGGCGGCGGGAATGGCACCCAGCATCGCTACACCCTTGCCTGCCGCACCGGTGGCCGCTGCAACCCCGGCCCCGACCGCCAGCGCGATCAGAAACCCCGGCAGGCGCGGGGATATCGCCTGCACCCCGGCGACGGTGACGAATGTTGCACCTGCGATCAGAACGGCCAGCGGGTTCACGCCATCTGCTGCCGCGATCACGCCGTGAAGCCGTTCGATTACATTGCCGCCGCCTTCTACCCTTATCCCAAATACCGCGGCCAGTTGGCTGATGCCGATCAGAAAGGCTGCGGCAGCGGTGAAGGCCACGATCACGGAATGCGAGACAAAGGACACCAGCCCGCCCAGCCGCGCCAGCCCGGCGACGATTTGGAAAAGCCCCACCATCAGCGTCAGTAAGAGCGCCAGTTCCACATAGCGCGCCGTCCCCGGCACCGCGATGCCTTCAAGCGTGGCGAACAGCAGGGCCGAGAGTGCCGTGGTCGGCCCTGACACCATCACCATGGACGAGCCGAACAGTGCCGCGACCACTGCCGTCACCATCGCGGTATACAGCCCCATTTCCGGCGGCAGCCCGGCGATGGTGGCAAAGGCCACGCCTTGCGGCAGCACGATGGCGGCGTTCGTCAGGCCCGCCAGCAGATCGGCGCGCAAGGATGACGGCGTCGTCTGCCGCAGCCACGCGGCGGCCGGAAACAGCGACAGGCGGGCCATGTCAGCGTGCCGAGTCCGGGCGCAGCTTGCCGCGGTAGAACCGCGTGAGGGGCGCGGGCAGGTCGGCTTCCTCATAGACCCCGAGCGTGATACCCCGCCCGGACGAACGTCCGCGTTCCGCGATGATCTGTGCATCCGACCGCGTCGTACGCTGCGACAGCCGCCGCGCCCAGCGGCCGAGCCGTTCAAACATCAGCGCGATGATGTCCGCATGATCGGGGCTTTCTCCGAGATCGACATATTCGTTGGGGTCGGTCTGCATGTCGAAAAGCTGAGGGCGCATGCCTTCGGCATGCATGAACTTCCACCGCTTGTCGGCGATCATGAACAGCCGGGCCGTGGACGGATCCTTGGCCAGTTTCGATACCGCCGGGTTCACCGAATAGTCGTATTCGCTGACCACGTATTCCCGCCACTCCGGCACTTCGCCGCGCAGCCAGGGCAGCAGTGAGCGCCCTTCGAGGATATGCGGACGCGGCGCGCCACCGGCGGTTTCCAAGAAGGTCGGTGCCAGGTCGATGCTTTCGACCAGCGCATCGCAGCTTGTGCCGCGGGTGGGGTCGGCAGCAGGCGACGGGTCGCGGATGATGAGCGGCACCTTGACGGAGGGTTCATGGAACAGGTCCTTTTCGCCCATCCAATGATCGCCCAGATAATCCCCGTGGTCCGATGTCAGCACGATCAGCGTGTCATCCCAGCGGCCTGTCTCCTTCAGCCAGGCGAACAGCCGACCCATCTGGTCGTCGCACTGCTTGATCAGGCCCATATAGGCCGGAATTACTGCGTCCCGGACTTCGTCGCGGCTGAAGGCCTTTCCAATCCGGCCCTCCATGAACGCTTTGAACACAGGATGGGCCTCGGTCAGTTCACGCTCGTGGCGCGCTACCGGGATTACGTGTTCAGGGCCATACAGATCGTTGTATGGCGCCGGCGCGATATAGGGCCAGTGCGGCTTGATATAACTCAGATGAAGGCACCAGGGCGCGTCGCCGGCCTGCTGCATGAACTCGATCGCGCGGCCCGTCATGTAAGGGGTTTCGCTGTCATCTTCGCGGATGGCGGCGGCCTTGCGGGCGTTTTCCAGAAACCAGCCCGAGGCCAGTTCCTCAGGGTTGTCCTCGGCACGGCCGCTGTTGGCAAAATCGTGCCACGGGTTCGCGCTGTGATAGCCCTTCTCGCGCAGCCAATCGCTGTAGGTCGCCGCACCGTATTTTTCGTCATAAAGCCCGTCGGGGCCTTCGGGACGCATGCCGTCGTCGCGTTCCCACACGTCAAAGCCGCATTGCTCCACCCGGGCGCCGATCACGCTGGCGGGGTCGATGCCCAGCCATGCCATGCCTTCGTCATCGGCCTTCATGTGGGTCTTGCCGACCAGCCAGCAATCCATCCCCGCCTGGCGCAAATGGTCGCCCATCGTGCGTTCGCCCACCTTCAGGGGCACACGGTTCCAGGTAGCGCCGTGCGAATGGACATAGCGCCCGGTGTAAAAACTCATCCGGCTGGCACCGCAGACGGGCGACTGGACATAGGCGCGGGTGAACCGCACGCCTTCGGCGGCCAGCGCGTCGATATGCGGGGTGTGCAGATGCGGATGCCCGGCGCAGGACAGGTAGTCCCACCGCAACTGGTCGAACATGATGAACAGGATGTTTTTCGCGCGGGCCATCAGATGTCCAATACCAGTGTCTTGGTCTTGGACCGCGAACAGCACACCGTGATCCGCGCGTTCGATGCCTTCTCCAGATCGGTCTGCACCAGATCGCGGTGGTCGGGCATCCCTTCCACCACTTTCGTCAGGCAGGTTCCGCACACGCCGGACTGGCAGGACACCTGCACGGACACACCGTTTTCCTCGAGCTTTTGCGCAATAGTTTCACCGGGCTGGACCTCAAAGGTCTTGCCAGACCGCCTCGCCACCACGGTAAAGGGAGCACCGTCGGTGTTCACCTCAGCACCAAAGCGTTCGAGGTGGATGGTAGCCTTGGCCCAACCGTTTGCTTCGGCCGAGCGCACGACGAAATCCATGAATCCGTTAGGGCCGCAGACATAAAGATGCCGGTCTGCCGCAGCGCGCGCCAGAACCGCGTTGATGTCCAGTTGCTGGTCCATCGGCCCGCTGTCCACATGCAGGTGGACCCGGTCGCCGAACCGGGCGAGTTCAGCTGGAAAGGCCAGCCGGTCCGGCGTGCGACCGCAATAGTGCATTTCCCACGATGCGCCTGCCGCCTCTAGGGAATAGGCCATGCCCAGCATCGGCGTGATGCCGATGCCGCCCGCAAACAGGATGGTATGTGCCGCGGACAGGTCCAGTGGAAAATTGTTGCGCGGCCGCCCGATGCGGATCTGCGCGCCGGTGGCAAAGCGGGCGTGGATGGCGGATGACCCGCCGCGCGAATTGGGGTCCAGCAGAACGCCCAACCGGTAGCGGGTGCGGTCTGCCGGGTCACCCGTCAGCGAATACTGCCGGATCAGGCCCGATTGCACATACACATCGATGTGCGATCCCACCTCGTATGCAGGTAGCGGTCCACCGTCGGTGCTGCGCAGCTCCAGCCCGATGATATCGGTTGCGACGGTCTCGCGCGCCGCGATGGTGACGTCGAGCCAGGGATTTTCTGATGTGCCGCGGGCTGCGTCGACCAGAATCTCGGCCCCCAGATGCACACGCACGGGCATGCGGGCATAGGCGCGAATGGAATTGTTCAGCCCGATCTCCGGCTCAGCGGTCAGTTCGAAACGCGCCACCCGGCGACGCAGTGCCTCGACCAGCGCCTGCATTTCCAACCGGGCCAGATGCATGCCCATACACATGTGCACGCCCTGGCCAAATCCGACGTGGTCATGCACGGCGCGGGTCACGTCGAAGCGCGCAGGATCGGTGTATTTCTGGGGATCGAGGTTGGCAGAAGCGAACATCACCAACACGCGCGACCCGGCGGGCAGTGCATGGCCCGCGAGCACGCTGTTCTCGGCAACGAACCGTGTCCAGCCGCGAACCGGGGCGGCAACGCGCACGGCCTCTTCGACAGCGTTGGGGATCAGGTCCGGGTTGGCGCGGACCTTGTCCCATTCGCCCGGGTTCTCGGCAAACAGCCGGATCAG
>JAUXPG010000462.1 GCA_030683915.1 Gemmobacter sp. | reverse complement strand
AGCGGGAAATCGCGCTGGAAATCCTCCAGCAGGGTCATGTCCGTGGGGTCAAGACTGTCGTGCATGGGTCAAAGTCCGATCCGGTGGGCGCGGGCGGTAAAGAAGATGCCCGAGGGGCTATTGGCGGCGATTTCGGCCTTCACCGCGCGGGTGCGGGTGTCGAACACGATCACCTTGTTGTCGTCGCGCGATGAAACCCAGACTTCGTGACCACGCGGGCTGAATTCCATGTGCAGCACCGCCGCGCCGGGGTTCAGGGTGGCCACGACCTGATGCGTGCGGCTGTCGACCACCTGCAAGGTGTCGTTGCGGGGGGTGGCAAAGTTCACCCAGACAAAGGGGCTTCCGGGCTGTGACAGGATGAAGATCGGCTGTCCGTGAAGCGGGGTGCGGGCGGTCTGGGCGAGGGTCGAGCGGTCCACCCACAGGATTTCATGGCGCCCGACGGCCGGCAGTGCGAACTGGCCTTCGGTAAAGGCCCAGCCTTGCAGGTGCGGCATCTTGTAGACGGGCAGGTCTTCGCCCTCTTTGCCGTAGTCGGCCATGAAGCGCACCGGCGCAGGCGCGGGATCCCACATGTCAAAGGCCGTCAGGCCCTTTTCACCGAACAGCCCGACCACGAAATGCCGCCCGTCCCCCGACAGGACCGCGTCATAGGGGTTGGCGCCGGTATCCCCCATCTTGGTCACCACGGGGGCCGGGCCGGACAGGTCGGCCAGGAACGCCTCGCCCGCGTCCCACACCGCCCAGGCGAACCGGCGGCCGGGCAAGTCGACCAGTCCCACGGTCTTGCCGGGTGAGGGGATGTCGGCCACCAGCGTCAGGGTTGCGGCATCAAAGACCTTGATGCCGCCGGGTTCGTAGTTCGACACCGCGACCAACGCCCCATCATCGGAAATCGCCCCGCCGATGGAGTTTCCGGCCTGAAGGATGCGCCGGTCGACCCGGCCCGCCAGCAGGTCGATCCGGGTCAGGCCGCCATCGCGCCCGAACACATAGGCAAAGCGTTCATCGGGCGAGAAATTCACCGACGCATGGCTCAGGTCGCCAAGGCCGTCGATGCGCGACAGGGTTTCGCGGCCGATCCGGTCCACCACCAGCACCGACCCGGCGGCACGTTCGATGACAAGGCCAAGCCCCCCGGTGGCAAAGGTGGGGCCGTCGGCCTGCGCGGGGGCCGACAGCAAGGCGGCGGCAAAGGCGGCGGCAAGGGTGGTGCGGATCATCGGTCTTGGTCCTTCAGGAGGTATCTGGCAATCCAGATCGCCTCGGCTTGGGAAATCAGCGGGCGCCACGGCGGCATTGCGGTGCCGGGAATGCCGTCCAGAATGATCCCGGCCAGCCCCTCGGGCGTGGCATGCGCCAGCGCCTCGGGGGTCAAGGGGCTGCCAAGGCCGCCCTTCATGGTCAGCCCGTGGCACGATCCGCAGTCCTGCACGACCAGATGTTCCAGACGCGCCGCGCGGTCGGGCGCCACATCGGCCAGCGCGGGGGGGGCCAGCACGGGGGCGGCCAGCGCGGGGGCGGCCAGCAGGATCAGCAACGCGAGGGGGCTAGGCATGGGCGGCAACCCCTGCCGATGCCACCGGGCCGGGCAGGGGCATCTGTGGATGCAGGCTGACGACATGGCCGATCACGAACAGCACCGGCGCATCCAGCCCGGCGCAGGCGACGTCCCCCGCCACCTCGGCCAGTGACGACACAAGCCGACGTTCGCGCGGTGTCGTCACACTTGCAACCGCCAGCACGGGCAGGGTTTCGGGCATGCCATGTGCCATCAGCCGGGTGGCGATTTCGCCAATGTTCGCGACCCCCATGTAAACCACCAGCGTGGTGTCCCCGGAGGCAAGCGAGGCCCAATCCAGATCCAGCGCGCCGTCGCGGGCGCGGTGGCCGGTGACATAGCGCACGCCGGTTGCCAGCCCGCGATGCGTCAACGGCACGCCGGTGGAGGCGGCCATGCCCTGCGCGGCGGTGATGCCCGGCACGTAATCAACGCTGATTCCGGCCGCGCGCAAATGCGCGGCCTCCTCGCTGCCGCGCCCGAAGATCAGCGGGTCGCCGCCCTTCAGGCGCGTCACGCGCAAGGCCGCGCTGGCCAGTTCGACCAGCAGCGCATTGATGGCCTCTTGTGGCACAAGGTGGCATTTCGGCAGCTTGCCCACGTCGATCCGGCGCACACCCGCAGGGATCAGAGCCAGGATTTCCGGGCTGACCAGGCGATCAAACACCACCACATCGGCGGTCGTGATACACCGCAGCGCCTTGCAGGTCAGCAACTCGGGGTCGCCCGGCCCGGCGCCGACAAGGGAAACATGGCCTTTGGCAAGGTCTTTCATCTGGCGCTCCCGGCTTGATGGTCAGGGGCAGAGTCGCCGATTCCCCGGTGCGCAACCTTGACTTTCGTTAAGCCCTGCACAGGCGAAATACAGCCGGGACGCGGTGCATCAGGGGGTGTGGGCCATCAGGAAGCCGATCACGCGGTCGCGGTCTTCGGTGCGGGTGCGAAAGCCGCCGAAATTCATCGCCGTGCCCGGCACAAGGTCTTGCGGCTTGGTCAGCCACAGGCGCAGGTTATCCTCGGTCCAGACGCCTTGCCAGGCGCGCAAGGCGGGGGAATAGTCCCATCCCGGCACGCTGGCAGACTCGCGCCCGAGGATGCCGTTCAGATAGGGGCCCTTGTAATTTACCCCGTCGAGCCCGTGGCATTGCGAACAGCGCCGCTCGAAAATGGCGGCGCCTGCGGCAAGATCCCCGGCAGAGAGCGGCGGGGTATCAGCCCCGGCCAGATACGGCGCGGCGGCAAGGGTGATCGCAAGCAAAAGGCGGGTCATGGCGGGGTCCTGCATGGCAAGGCCCCGGCCCCCCTTTGCCAGGGGCCGGGGCGGGGTTGGGCAACAAGGCCGCCCTGTCAGGGCGCGGTCACGTTCAGGTCGGCCGCCGGGTCATCCAGCGCCAGCCGCAGGTCCAGCGACACATGGTGGAACCGTGCCGCTGTGTGGTCGTCATGCAGGGCGAAGCCGACCGTGTAGGTTTTGCCCGGCTCGATGGCGATTTGTCCGGGGCCGTTGGCGGCCAAGGGGCGGGCAATCACCACCGTCCACATGTCGCCTTCGAGCACCGCGCTGGCCTGCACGGGGCTTCCGGCGTCCTCGTGCCGACGCTCCAGCAAATAGCCGCGCTGGCTGTTCCCGGCAGCATCGACGCGGGTCAGGTCCATGAACTTGCCTTCGCCCAGATAGGCCGCCAGCTCGTCTTCGGCGCGCAACAGGTCCCACCCGCCCATCGGACGGTCCTTGCCCTTGAGGTCAAGGTCGGTCCGGCTTTCGGGAAGGTACTTCTGCACGAAGTCATGCCCGCCCAGCCGGGCCGAAAGGTCGCCCAACGAGTCGGGGGCGTTCGGCATGTAGCGGCTGTCGATGTGGCAACTGGCCCAGCACCCGGCCTGCTGGCCGCGGTCGATGCCTTCGCCAGTCACCATCATGGCCAGTTTGACCGGGTTCTCCGGGTCCATCTTGCCGCCTTCGACAAAGGGAACCGGGGTGTGGGTGCCGTTTTGCCAGCGCAGCCGCAGATACAGCGTGTCGGCATCGCGGGCCGCCTGCACCTGCACGTCAACCGATCCGCGCTTGCCCGGAGTCGGGGTCGATTCGGCCTTTTCGCCACTGACGATCTTGGCGCCCATCGCGGCGGTTTCCTTGGCGTGGCAGGTGGAACACTGTTCGCCGCCCTTGGTAAAGGGCCGCGCGCCGCCGTGTTCCTTACCGTTCAGCACCCATTCCCACGAGGCCTGACCGGGATAGAAAAGCCCGATCTGCACGGCCGGCACCGCATCCCACGCGATGGACCCGACGGTGCCGCCGCCGGGGTTCGGGGCGGACGCGAGGGTCGGGATGGCTTCGGCAGCCGGGCCGGTTGTGGCGGCGGCCGCAACCTGTGCCAGCGCCTCGGCCTTGGCCTTTTCCACGGCTTCCGCGATCCGGGTGTTCAGCGCGGTCTCGGCGGATTGGGCCTCGGCGGCGGCCTTTTGCGCCGCTTCGGCCTCGATCCGGGAAACATAGGCAAGCCCGTCAAGAAAGCTTTGCGGCACGGCCTTGATATGCGCGGGGTTCGGCGCCTCGAGCACCTCGAGCAATTCATCGGATGCCTTGTCGCGCACGTTGGAGTGGGCGATGCCTTTGTGGCAGTCGATGCAGGTCTGGCCGGTTTCCATCGCCGTCAGATGCTGCGTGCGGGCGCGCGGCTTCTGGAACCGCGGATTCATGCTTTCAATGGTGTGGCAGTTCCGGCATTCGCGCGAATCGGTTTCCTTCATCGCGGTCCAGACATTGGTCGCCAGACGCAGGCGGTGTTCCTCGAATTTCTCGGGGGTGTCGATGGTGCCGACGACCTTGCCATACAACTCGCGCGAGGCTTTCACCTTGCGGATCATCTTGTGGATCCACGGGTCGGGAACGTGGCAATCCGAACAGGTGGCTTGCACCCCGGAACGGTTTTCGTGGTGGATGGTGTGTTCATACTCCTTGAAGACGTTTTCGCGCATCTCGTGGCACGAGATGCAGAAACCCATCGTGTTGGTGGCTTCCATGGCGGTGTTGAACCCACCCCAGAAGATGATGCCGGCGGCGAAGGCGGCGGCGGCACCTGCGGTAGGCACGCCGAACCAGACCCAGCGCCGCCAGAGGCGGCCGGTTTTGGGGGTTTCTTCTGTCATCTGATCCGCGCTCCGTTGCAGGCTACGGTGGTGTGCACACGCGCGCGCCTTGCGGGCGCACCCTGTGAAAGCGAACGGCAGGGCGGCATGGCCGCCCTGCGTTCCGGCACGGTGGCCTCAGGTCTTGTGGTTGGACCGGTTGAAGACGTTGAACTTGCCGGTCGGCGCGAACAACCCCTTGATGCGGTGCTTTTCTTCCAGGGTTTCGGCGTCGAACACCACGATCTCGCCATTGTCGGTCTTGGAGCTCGAGCGGTTCCAGACCGAGGCCCAGACCTCCTTGCCGTCCTGGCTGAATTCGAAGTGGACGGCGACCGACCCTTCGGCTTCGGTCAGCTGGATGGTTTTCACCACTTCGCCGGTGCCCTTGGCAAAGACCTTGATCGACTGCTGGATTTCCGGTTCCGGGTGCAGCGTCTGGTCGGCCCAGACATATTTGCTGTCCGGGTGGGTGCGGATGAACAGGCCCGGCCCGTCGGTTTCCACCTCGTAGCAGATCTTCCAGGCGTCGTCGGGCCGGTTGATCGGGTCGTTCCCCCAGACCGTCACCACACCGGCACCAAGGTGCGTGGTGCCGCCGACGGGGCCGCATTTCGGGTCGATCCAGTTGGCACCCGGTCCGGGGTGCGGTTTGGACTTGGTGTCGATTCGCGCTTCCAGCTTGCGGGTTTTCGAATCGACCACGACCATCTGGTCAGACGCGTTCGCCGCGATCTGGAAATAGCGGCCTGTCGGGTCAAAGAACCCGTCGTGCAGGAACAGCGACGTGTCGATCTTGTCGATCCGCAGGTTGTCGATATCGCTGTAATCGACCTGCCAGATCTGGCCCAGTTCCTTGATCGACACCAGCCACGTCGGTTCGTGCGGCGTGGTGTAGATGGCGGCCACGCGGGCCTCTTCGACATAGTTGCCGTTCACGTCGACGCCGCGGGCGGACACGACCTTGACCGGCTCCATCGTCTTGGCATCGACGATCACGAAGTGCGGCGGCCAGTACCCCCCGCCGACGACATACTTGCCGTCACCGGAAACTGCCACGTCGCGGGCGTCGTAGGCAATTTTCACCTCGGAAACCAACATCTTGTC
The DNA here is from genome assembly GCA_030683915.1 of Gemmobacter sp. Classification (GTDB taxonomy): domain Bacteria; phylum Pseudomonadota; class Alphaproteobacteria; order Rhodobacterales; family Rhodobacteraceae; genus Wagnerdoeblera. The sequence continues at coordinate 1,957 of JAUXPG010000462.1, read as the reverse complement.
GGGCGTTTGCCAAAGGTCGATCTTGGTCATCTTGCCGTCGCGGCCCATCGTGTACCAGAACCGGCCCGGATTGTCGGGTTCGTTCAGGCTGTGATGTTCCGACGCCTTGAGCACGTGCACGGCATAGCCGGTGGGAATGTGGACCAAAACTTCCTTGGTGTCGCCATCGATCACCGCCACCTTGCCCACGTCGCGTTCGATCACGACAAAGAAGTTTTCCCAATTGCGGCCATGCAGCGGCTTGGTCGGGTAATCCGCCTCTTCGACATAGACCTTGCGGGTTTCGCGCATCTGGGCGATCGACATTTCCGGCGGTTTCGGCGGATCGATCTGGATATAGGTCGCCAGATCCGTGATCTCCTCGGGCGTCAGGATGCCGTCAAAGTTGTTCATCCCGCCTTCGGTGCCGTAGGCGATGATCTTTTCCAGACGGTCCTGACCCAGTTTCAGGGTGCCGCCCTCAGTTACGGTGCCATCGGCGGCGGTTTTCTTCCAGTGGGGCTCCAGGTTCTTGCCGGTTGCGCCTTTGCGCAGCACGCCGTGGCAGCCCGCGCATTGTTCGAAATAGACCTGCTTCGAGGCGTCGAATGCCTCGGACGGCATGGTGGGCTGTTCCTGGGCGAGGGCGGGGAATGCCACCGTCGAAAGGAACAGCGACAGGCCGGCGCCGAGGGCTAGCCTTGGCGACTTCGGTTTCCTCGCGGCTGGGGTTGTCATTTCAGAAATCTCCATTGCGCTGGTGAGGCGCCTCTTCCTTGCCCTTTCACCCGTTCGTGATCCTTGACTTTCGTTAAGGGTGCGCCCCGCGACCGGATTTCTTGTCCGTCCGCGCACGATTGACTTTCGTTAAGGCGGCCCGCTGCGCCGGGGCGCACAAGTCCGTTACTGGAAACCGCTCCGCAAAGGAGACTGCGCAATGCGCGAAGTCATGACCAAGACCATGGCCCGCAATATTTTCTACGGCGGGTCACTGTTCTTTATCCTCATCTTCGTGGGCCTGACGGTCCACTCGCACCGATACATCGTCAATGTCTCGACTGATTCCAAAGGGCTGACGGCCAGCGTGGCCGCCGGGAAACATCTGTGGGAGCAACATTCCTGTGTGAATTGCCATTCGATTCTGGGCGAAGGGGCCTACTACGCCCCCGAAGTCGGGAATGTCATGGCGCGCTGGGGCGTGCTGGACGACCCCGAGGCCGCCTTTGAAACGCTCAAAGGCTGGATGGAGGCCATGCCGACCGGCATCGAAGGCCGCCGCCAGATGCCGAACTTCAACTTGACGGATGAAGACATCCGCAACCTTGCCGACTTCCTGCGCTGGACGAACACGATCAACACGCAGAGCTGGCCGCCGAACGATGCCGGCTGAGGAGCGACTGACATGAAGTACAGAACTCAAAGAATCGCGCTGGCCTACTTTGCCGTGGCGCTTGCCCTGTTCGCCGTGCAGGTCACCATCGGGCTGATCATGGGCTTTGTCTATGTGGTGCCGACCTTCCTGTCGGATCTGGTGCCCTTCAACATCTTGCGGATGCTGCACTCCAACAGCCTGATCGTCTGGCTGCTGCTGGGCTTCTTCGGGTCGGCCTACTATCTGCTGCCCGAAGAATCGGAACGCGAGATCCACTCCGAAAAGCTGGCCTACCTGCAACTGGGCATCCTGGTGCTGGGCACGGCAGGCGTGGTCGTGACCTATCTGTTCAACATCTTCGACGGCAATTTCCTGCTTGGGAAAGAAGGCCGCGAATTCCTTGAACAACCAAAGTGGGTCAAGGCGGGCATCGTCGTTGCGGCGTTGATCTTCCTTTACAACGTGTCGATGACGGTGCTTGCCGGGCGCAAGACGGCCATCACCAACATCCTGCTGCTGGGGCTGTGGGGACTGTCGCTGCTGTTCCTCTTTGCCTTCTACAACCCGTCCAACCTGGCGCTGGACAAGATGTACTGGTGGTATGTC
>JAUXPG010000376.1 GCA_030683915.1 Gemmobacter sp. | reverse complement strand
AGGTCGGCGTCATGGCGCGGGGTCATGCGCCCGGCCAGCGACCGCGCGAGGCAGTAGCCCTGCATCAGCACGCCAGTGGCCAGATGCAGCACGCACCAGACGACCAGTGTCCAGACGATGGCCGGATAGGCGTGCTGCTGCGGGTCAAGCCCGGTCGTCCACGGCCCCGTCGCCAGTGCGAGGCCGGACCCAAGCGCGGCCAGTGCACCGACCCCCAGCAGTCCGCGCGCAAGGCCGACGACCTCGCGCCGATGCAGGATGCGCGCGAGCAGCGTTGCCGCCCATGCCGCCCCGGCCAGCCCGCCCCCGATCATCGGCCAGACCCAACCCGGCCCCTGCATGTCGGCGGGGGGAAACTGCGGATGGATCGTCCAGAAGAAGAAGTATCCAAACAGCACGCCCAGAAACGCGGTCAGATCGCCGGTCATGGTGATGAACATGGCCCACCAGCCGGTGGACGCCGGCCCCGACACGTAAACCGGCACGCGCCGCCCGTCGCCGATGTCGCGGTCCGTGGTTTCGGGGATCTGAGCCGTTCCGGTCCACAGCCAGGCGATGAGCGCGACAAGGAACACCGCAAGGCCCACCGCAGAGCCGAGCCACATCTTGAAGGTTGACAGGATGAACACCATGCCCAGCCCTGCCGCCGCAATCATCGGCAGCCACGTCGGCGTGCCGACCCGCAGCACCTGCACCGGGCGGGCATCCAGCACCGTGGTTACCAGCGTTTCGCGCCGCTGCCCCGGTGCGTCGGCCAGGTAACCCTGACCCGCATCGATGCGCGCGGCAAGGCCGGGGTCATCCCACAGGGGATAGCGGCTTTCGATCTGCGGAATGGCGCGCAGCCCGAAGGTCGGTTGCGGCAACGGCGCCATCCATTCCAGCGTGCCCGCCTTCCACGGGTTGCGCGGCGCCACGTCGCGGTAGCGCACGCCAAGGCAGTTCCACACGAACAGCAGGAACCCCGCCGCAAAGACGAAGGCGAACACCGTTGACACCATGTTCAGCAGGTCCCACCCCCGCTCGGCGCCATAGGTGAACACCCGGCGGGGCATGCCCAGAAGGCCGGTCAGGTGCATGGGCAGGAAGGCCGCGTTGAACCCCAGGAACGTCAGCCAGAACGACCAGATGCCCAGACGCCGCGACAGGCGGCGCCCGGTGATGACCGGATAGTAATAATGCACCCCGGCCATGACCGGAAACAGCATGCCGCCGATCAGCGTGTAATGCAGGTGCGCCACGACGAAGTGGGTGTCGTGGACCTGAAAGTCGAAAGGCGCCACGGCGATCATCACCCCGGTCAACCCGCCGACGACAAAGGTGGCCAGCGCGCCCAGACAGAACAGCATCGGCACGCTGCGCACCACACGGCCCAGCATGACCGTGGCGATGAAGGCAAAGATCTGGATGCCGGTCGGAATGGCCACCGCCTCGGACGCGGCGGAAAAGAAGCCGATCGACACCGAAGGCAACCCGGTCGTGAACATGTGGTGCACCCACAGACCGAAGCTGAGGAACCCCACACCGATGGCCGACAGCACGATCCACGAATATCCGACGATCGGGCGCTGTGCGAAGGTCGGAATGATCATCGCCAACAGCGCGATGGCGGGCAGGAAGATGATGTAAACCTCGGGGTGACCGAAGATCCAGAACAGGTGCTGCCACAACAGCGGGTCGCCCCCGCGGCTGACATCGAAAAACGGCCAACCCAGAAGTCGCTCGAACTCGAACAGGATGTCGCCAGCGATCAGCGGCGGAAAGGCGAACAGGATCATCGCGCCCACGATCAGCACATACCACGCGTAGAGCGGCGACAGGTTGATGTGCATGCCCGGCGCGCGGCACTTGAGAACGCCGACGATCAGTTCCACCGCCGCCGCGATGCTGGCCACCTCGATGAATGACAGACCGAGCAGCCAGATGTCGGCGCCGATCCCTGCCTGTTCGGTCGAAAGCGGCGGATACATGAACCACCCGGCATCCGGGGCCGAGTCAAAGAAGATCGAGCCGCTGACGAACACACCGCCGATCAGAAAACACCAAAAGCCAAAGGCCGACAGCCGGGGAAACGGCAGATCGCGCGCGCCCAGCATGGCGGGCAGGATCAGGATGGCCACCGCCTCGAAGATCGGAACGGCGAACAGGAACATCATCACCGTGCCGTGCAGGGTGAACATCTGCGCGTAGGTATTTGATGTAACAAAGGTATTTTCGGGCACGGCCAGCTGCACCCGGATGATGAGCGCAAGCGCGCCCGCAAACACCATGAAGCCGAAGGCGGCCATGATATACCACACGCCAACCGCGGAATTGTTCACATCCGACATCCCGCGCCAGCCCGCAGGCGGTTCCCATGCCTTCACAAGGTCGTCGTCCTTGGCGTGCGGGGTCATTGCAGCTCCATCAGCCAGGTCACGACGGCTTCGCGCTCGCGCGGGTCGATATGCGCAAAGCCCGGCATCCGGGCGCCGGGTTTGTAGCGGGCGGGGTTTGCGATCCAGCCGGAAAGGGTGGCGTGATCCAGTGGCAGGGTGTCGGCGGCAAGGCTGCTGCGGGCGGCCAGATGGGTCAGGTCCGGCCCCACACCCGCCACCTCTGGCGGCGTATCGGCCGCGCGCACCACATGGCAGGCGGGGCACCCGGCCTGCAGATAGGCGGCGGGCGGCGGGGTGCGGGCGGGCCGGGCCGCGGCCTCCAGCCATTCGGCAAAACGGTCGGGCGGGACGACCACCACCACCATCGCCATCAGCGCATGCGACAGGCCGCAGTATTCGGCGCAGGCGCCGCGATAGACCCCCGTTGCGGTGGGCCGCAACCGCAGCACCGTGGTGCGCCCGGGAATCATGTCCAGCTTGCCGCCCAGCACGGGAATCCAGAAAGAATGGATAACATCGGTGGCCGTCAGCACGAATTCCACCTCGGCCCCGACCGGCAGGTGCAGTTCGTTGGCGGTTTCCACCAGCCCGCCATCGGGCGTTTCATAACGGATGCGCCACCAGAACTGTTCGCCCACCACATGAACGCGCAGGTCCGGCAGGTCGGTCGCGCGCCAGTTGGGCAGCAGGCGCAACCCCACCACCAGCAGCAGCGCCAGTGTCACGGTGGGAAAGATCACCCCGCCCGCAAGGATGAACCTGTCGGCAAACCGTTCGCTTTGCGGTTTGTGGCGGCCCAGCACCGCATAGATCGCCGTGCCGATCACGGCGGCCCAGATCAGCGCACCCGCGCCAGTCATTATCCAGAACAGGTTCGCGATGGCCGCCGCATCGGTGCCGGCGGGGTGCAGCACGCTTTGCGCGGTCGTCGGATCGCGGCTGACGGGCTGCGCGCCCACGGGCCCCGCCAGCACCAGCGCAAAGGTCCAAGCCCGAGGGATGGTGGCGCACGTCAGGACTGCCGGGGGTGTGGTCCGCATCGGCATCTCGATTCCATTGCTCGTTTCGGGAACCCGCGCGGCCCCTGAGTGTTCCCGAGGCGAGAGGTATATTTCATGGCCGACCCCAACGCCTATTCCAGGTTGCAGATCGGGCTGCACTGGACGATCGCGCTTCTGGTCGTCCTGCAATTGTCGATCAACGCCGGTGTGCGCGATGCGTTCGGTGACCGGCTGGAGGGGCTGGGCCCCGGTCTGGCCGCGCTGGCGGCGGGCACGATCTTTCACCTCGTGTCCGGTATGACGATCCTTGCGCTGACGCTCTTGCGGCTTGTCGTGCGGTTGCGCCGGGGTGCGCCCGAGGCGGAGGAGGGGGTGCCCCCGGTCATCGCGCTGATGGCGGTGTTTGCCCATGCGGCGCTGTACGGGTTCTTGCTTTTCATGCCGGTGACCGGCCTGATTGCATGGTTTTTCGCGTCGGAATTCTTCGGCACCCTGCACGAGATCGGGCGGTTCCTGCTGGTGCCGCTGATTGCGGCGCATGCGCTGGCGGCGCTGGTCGAACACTTCGTGCTGCGCAACGACACCCTGCGCCGGATGTTGCGATATACCGCCCGCTAGCCGCCGCGCCCCCCGAAGGTGGGAACAATTGCCCGGCGGAAGGCTTGTCCGGCCAGTGCAACCCATGAAAGGATCACTGCCATGCAAGTGCGCGAGATCATCAGCACCCATCCCGACGTGCGGGGCAGCACGGCTGACCTGCTGCTGCGCTGCATCGAGGAATGCTATGGCTGCGCGCAGACCTGCACCGCCTGCGCCGATGCCTGTCTGGCCGAAGATATGGTTGACCACCTGCGCCAGTGCATCCGCCTGAACCTTGACTGCGCCGACATCTGTGCCGCCACCGGCGCGATGGGGTCGCGCCGCACCGGATCGAACATCGCCGTGCTGCGCGTCGCCATTCAGGCCTGCGAGGTGGCGTGCCGCGAATGTGCCGGGGAATGCGAAAAGCACGCCAGCCAGCACGCCCATTGCCGCATCTGCGCGCAGGCCTGCATGCGCTGCGCCGATGCGTGCCGCGCGGCACTGTCGGAAGTGCACTGAACGCCGCGCCCTGCGGTTCTTGGAACATGGACGCGCAGATATGGTTCTGACGCGGCACTACATCACAGGAGATCGAAGCCAATGACGATGACAGCACAGGACGTGTTCACCGATGGTTTGCGCAATGCGCATGCCATGGAAAAGCAGGCGCTGACGATCATGGAGGCGCAACTGAACCGGCTGGAGCATTACCCCGAAGTGTCGATGCTGCTGCGCCGCCATATCGAGGAAACCGAAGGGCAGGTCGAACGCCTGAAGCGCATTCTGGAAGGCATGGATGAATCGTCCTCCGGCTTCAAGGACGCGGCGATGTCGTTCACCGGGGCAATGTCGGCGGCGGGCCACAGCTTTGCCGATGACGAGATCCTGAAAAACTCCTTCGCCAACTACGCCTTCGAGAACTTCGAGATCGCGGCCTATACCTCGTTGATCACCGTGGCGCGGATGTGTGGCGCGTCGTCGGCAATTCCCCTGCTGGAACAGTCGCTGGCCGAGGAACGCCAGATGGCGGCGGCGCTGAGCGACGGGCTGGAAACGGTGACGCAGCGCTACATCTCGCGCGGGGCAAGCGGCGAACGCGCCGACATCTAATCGCGGGCGTTCGCACCACCCCGAGCAGCGTGGGCGGCAGGCGTGGCCCGGTGCCGCGCCGGTCGCCGCGCCGGGGCGGGCGAGGCCAAAGACCAAGGCAAGGCGGCGTCCAGACCGCCACGAGAAGGGCAGATACCCCATGGACAAGGCAGGCACCGCACCAGCAGCGCCCGACGGCCCCGACATCCTCCAAACCGCGCCCCTGCGGGTGATAGACCCGCTGCACCGCGCCATTGCGGCGCGCGCGGCGCAGGTGCCTGTGCCGCAGATGCAGGCATCGCGCCTGTTTCGCAGCACGCTGATGGGGGGGTTCGAATGTGCGTCGCAGCGGCACCGCCCGAAACAGCGGCTGGACCTCTTGGCCTCAACCGGGCATGCGCGTTTTGCTGCGCAGGACTACCGCGCGCTGGCCGCACATAGCCTGCGTACCGTCCGCGACGGTCTGCGCTGGCATCTGATCGAACGGGTGCCGGGGCAGTATGACTGGTCCAGTTTCCTGCCCATGCTGCACGCGGCGCACGACACCGGGACCGAGGTGATCTGGGACCTGTGCCACTACGGCTGGCCCGATGCGCTGGATATCTGGGCGCCCGACTTTCCGGCCCGCTTCGCCGATTTCGCCGGAGCTGCGGCGCGGGTGGTGCTGGGCGTCACCGGGCCGGGGGCAGCCTATGTGCCGATCAACGAAATCTCGTTCTGGGCCTGGGCCGGGGGCAGCAAGGGCTTCATCAATCCGCATGCCAAACGGCGGGGATCGGCGCTGAAGACGGTGCTGTTGAAGGCGGCGCTGGCCGGCATCGCCGCCATCCGCGCCGCTGATCCGCAGGCCCGCATCATCGTGGCGGAACCTGCGATCCACGTCATCCCCAAATCCGCCCGCACGGCCGACATCCGCGCCGCCCGCGCCTATAGCGCCGCCCAGTTCGAGGCGGTGGACGCGCTGACCGGGCGCGCGCGCCCCGAACTGGGCGGGCGGCCGGACTGCGTGGATGTGGTGGGACTGAACTATTATATCTATAATCAGTGGGTTGATGGCGGGAAACCCGTGGCGATGGATGATCTGCGCTATCGCCCGCTGCGCGATCTGCTGCGCGCCACCCATGCGCGCTATGGCAAGCCGCTGTTCTTGTCCGAAACCGGGATCGAAGGGGAGATGCGCGCGCCGTGGCTGCGCGTCATCGCGACCGAGGTCGCCGCCGCGCAGGCCGCGGGGGTGCCGGTCGAGGGGTTGTGCCTGTATCCGGTGACGGATTATCCGGGTTGGGGCGACGGGCGGCACTGCGAAACCGGCCTGCTCGGGTTTCCCGACGCTGGCGGCACCCGCCCGGTGGATGCCCCGTTGGCGCAGGAATTGGCCCGGCTGGTCGCCGCGCTGCGCCCCTGACGGGCGGTGCCGCCGTCATTCGGCGGCACTTTTCATCGCGCCCGTTCCCTTGCGCGGCAATGCGGAATCGATGCGCGCGAAGGTCGCCAGCGCCTGTCCGACGACCTGATCCATGTTGTAATAGCGATACGTCGCCAGCCGCCCGACGAACCACACATCCGGCGTCGCCCGCGCAAGGGCCTGATACTGCTTGTAGAGCGCCTCGTTCTCGGGGCGCGGCACGGGATAGAACGGGTCGCCTTCGGCGGTGGGGTATTCATAGGTCAGGCTGGTTTTCGGGTGGTCCTGCCCGGTCATGTGCTTGTATTCCGTGACGCGGGTATACTCTTCGGTTTGCGGATAATTCACCACCGCAACGGGCTGATGCCACGGCTTGTCCAGTGTCTCGTGCTGGAACCGGAGTGAACGATAGGGCAGGCGGCCCAGACGGTGCCCGAAGAATTCATCCACCGGGCCGGTAAAGACCATGCGGCGGAACGACACCTGGTCCTTGATGTCGGCATAATCGACGCCAAGCGCGGTTTCGATCAGCGGATGATCGACCATGCGTTCGAACATGCGGGTATAGCCCTCGGCGGGCATCTTCTGGAAGCTGTCGGTAAAGTAGCGGTCGTCGCGGTTGGTCCGGGTGGGGATGCGCGCGGTGACGGTGCGCGACAGTTCCGACGGGTCGACCCCCCATTGCTTGCGCGTGTAACCGCGAAAGAATTTTTCATAAAGGTCGCGCCCCACCGTCGAGACGACGACATCCTCGGAGGTGCGGATGTCGTCCACCGGCTCGGCCCGTTCTGCCAGAAACCGCTCCATTCCTGCGCTGTCGAGATCAAGGCCATACAGCCGGTTGACCGTATCAAGGTTGATGGGGATGGGCAGCAGCTTCCCGTCCACCTGCGCCAGAACCCGATGTTCATAGTCGCGCCAGTCGGTGAACGACGACAGGTAATCCACAATCGCCCCGGCGTTGGTGTGAAAGATGTGCGGTCCATAGACGTGGATCAGCACACCCGCGGCATCAAGCCGGTCATGTGCGTTGCCTGCCAGATGCGGGCGCCGGTCGATCAGCAGCACGCGGTCGCCGCGCTGCGATGCCAGCCTTTCGGCCAGCACGCTGCCTGCAAAGCCCGCACCGACCACAAGCCAGTCGTACATGCTCAGGCCCCCCGGCGGTCAAGGACCACCTGCTCTGCGGCGATGCGGTCAAGGTGGCGGGCCATTTCGGCCCATGTGCTGTCCCACGATGACTTGGCCAGCCGGGCATCTGCCTGTTTGCGCCACGCGGGATCCGGCGGCGCGAGGCTGGCGCGCAGGCGGTCGGCGATGTTGCCAGCATCGGCAATGGCCACGAGGCCCGTGCTGCCATAGCCCCGCACCACGTCCGCGACGGCGGTCGAGGTGACGGGAAGGCCGCCGGCCAGAAATTCCGGGGTCTTGGTCGGGCTGATGTAGCGGGTCGCCTCGTTCAGCGCGAAGGGCATCCAGCCGGCGTCCCAGTGGCCCATGTAGGCGGGCAGGTCGCCATACGCCTTTCGCCCCAGCCAGTGCAGGTTTGGCGCCTGCGGCAGCGACGCGGGGTCCACCTTGACCACCGGGCCAAGCATGACGAACTGGATGTCGGGGCATTCTGCCGCCGCCTGCGCGATCAGGTCATAATCCAGCCGTTCGTCGATCACCCCGAAATAGCCGATGCGCGGATGCGTGATCGGCGCCTGATCGGCGGGGTCGGCGGGCGCCTTGCGGGCCGCGGCGAAGTGCGCCACGTCGATGCTGGACGGAAACGCATAGACCCTCGGGTGGCGGTGCCGCTTGGCGGCATGCAGGCTGGGCCCGCCGGTGAACACGATGTCGGCACGTTCGAACAGCCGGTCCTCGCGGTCGATCAACCCCGGCGGTGGGTCCTTGAAGGCCGAGAGTTCGTCCATGCAGTCATAGACCACCAGATCGGCGGGCAGGTCGGCGCTATAGTCCAGCGCCATCGGCGTGTAGTACCACGCGACCAACTCGTCGGGGTTGCGGCGGGTGATTTCGGCCATCAGCAGGCGCTGCACGCTGGCCGGGTCGATCCGGCCACGTGGCAACACAGGGGTTGCGACTTCGACGCCTCGGTGGACGCGCCGCAGGTCAAGCCGCGGTTCGGGGATGTCGGCTGTGGCCGGTTCCTCGACGTAAAGGACCGCCCGGTCTCGGGCCGCGCGGGTCAACAGGTGATGCGGGCGTTGAAACACCAGGTCCCAGGGCAGGTGAGACAGACAGACGAGCAAGCGTGCAGAAACCTGCGCCTTGGCAGAGATCATGGGATGAACCTTTTTGAAGGGACGGCAGGGGATCTGCCGTGGCTGTCGGAGGAAGAACCTGCATCCCTTGGATTGGTTCCGCAGGGCTGGCGGGCGTGCCGCGGGCGTTCCTGTGTCGGCCCGCAGGTTGGTGGTGGCCGCACCGTGCGTGCCACGAACGGGCCGGTGGGCACACCGGTGCGCCCGCAGATACCGGCGCGTCTTTGTCAGCTGCGCCCCACCAGGACGAACAGCACCAGCAGCAGCACAACCACGGCGGCTATCCAGCCCCACATGCCGATCATGGATTTCGGACCAGCGGGCGGGTTACCGGGGACCTGGTTTTGAACACGCGGCCCGTTCGGGGGGGCTGCGGCGCGCTGGGTGGCGTCAGGCGATGCGCCCCCTGCCTCTGCATCCGTTATCGCAGGCGCGATCGGCGGATCAGAGGGCACGATTGCGGCCTTTCCCAACGGGTCCGATGCGTTGGGCGGTATGTCGCGCGGCGGGCCTTCGCCGGGGCGGCGGGGTGGGATTGACATGGCTTGGGTCCTTTCGGTCAGGTCGGGCGGCGCCGCCGGGGCGCCGGTCCTGTCTGGGCACAACACCGCGTTTTCCCAAAATGTTCCCCCCGCCGGTGCCGGGAACAAATGGACCCCGTTGCGGATTGCCGACAACCTGCGCTGACCTGAAAGGAAGTGCCGATGCGCCGCGCGATCTGGAAAGGGTATCTGGTCATCGGTGCTGTGACCTGCCCGGTGGCCCTGCACGCCGCCGCATCGACCGCCGAGCGCGTCAGCTTTCACACGCTCAACCGCAAGACCGGCAACCGCGTGAAGCGCGAGTTCATCGACAGCGAAACCGGCGCGCCGGTCGCGCGCGAAGATCAGGTCAAGGGCTATGAAACCGCGCCCGGCCAGTTCTTGCACCTGACCGAAGAGGACATCGCGGCCAGCGTGCCCGAAAGTGACAAGGCGCTGAAGGTTGACCGCTTCGTGCCCTGCGCCGACGTGGACACCGTGTATCTGGACCGGCCCTATTACCTGACACCGGCCAGCCCCGGCGCCGGCACCGCCTATGCGCTCATCCGCGACGGTCTGGCGGCGCAAGGCGTGGCGGCGCTGGCGCGCACCGTCTTGTTCCGGCGCCTGCGGACCATGCTGATCCGGGTGAATGGCGACGCCCTGGTGGGATCGACGCTGAATTACGTGGACGAGGTGCGCCCGGCCGCCGATGTATTTGCCGAGGTGCGTGACATCACGCTCAAGGACGAGATGGTGAAATTGGCCCGCCACATCATCGAGACCAAGGCAGGCGAATTCGACCCGGCAGAGTTTGACGACCGCTATGATGCCGCGCTGGCCGATCTGGTGAAGGCCAAGATCGAAGGGCGCAAGATTACCCCGCGCCCGGCGCCCAGGCCCCGTGCCGGCGGCGATCTGCTGGCGGCGTTGCGCGAAAGTGCGGGTGTGGCGGCCAAGCCCGCGAAACGTGCCGCCTCCAAGGACAAATCCCCTGAAGGCAAGACACCCGCGGCCAAGGCGCGTCCGGCGCGGAAGGCCGGCTGACATGGCGCTGGAAGCCTACCGCGCCAAGCGCAAGTTCGATGTCACCCCCGAACCCGAAGGGCAGGTGTCACCCGACGACGACGGGATGCGGTTCGTGGTGCAAAAGCACGCCGCCACACGGCTGCACTATGACCTGCGGCTGGAATGGGGCGGTGTGTTGCTCAGCTGGGCCGTCACCAAGGGGCCAAGCCTTGTGCCGGGGGAAAAGCGGCTGGCGGTTCAGGTCGAGGATCATCCGCTGGATTACCGCGATTTCGAAGGCACCATCCCGGCCGGCCAATATGGCGCGGGCACGGTGATTGTCTGGGACCGGGGCACATGGGCGGCGGTGGGCGATGCGGCGAAGTGGCTGAAGAAGGGCCATCTGGAATTCACCCTTGCGGGCGACAAGCTGACAGGGCGGTGGCATCTGGTGCGGATGGCCCGCAAACAGGGCGAGAAGCGCGACAACTGGCTGCTGATCAAGGCCGAGGATGACGCGGCGCGCGACGCCGGTGCGCCTGACATACTTGAGGAAAGGCCCGACTCGGTGCTGACCGGGCGCACCATCGAGGATATTGCGGGGGGGGTGAAACCAGCCCGGCGGCGCGCTGCCAAACCTACTGCCCCGCCCAAGAACGCGGCACCAAAGCGCGGCAAGGCAACAGGCAGGCCGCTGCCCGATTTCATCGCGCCCGCGCTCGCGACGCTGGCCGCCAAGCCCCCCGAAGGCGACGACTGGCTGCACGAGATCAAGTTCGATGGCTACCGCATTCAGGTCCGCCTGTCGGGCGGCACCGCGCGGCTGCTGACGCGCAGCGGGCTGGACTGGACCGCGCGGTTCGGCCCCGCCATTCCTGCCGCACTGGCGGGCCTGCCGGTGGACGATGCCATTCTGGATGGCGAAATCGTGGTGGAAACCGGGGTCGGAGCTTCGGACTTTTCGGCGTTGCAGGCCGACCTGAGCGCGGGGCGCGATGACAGGTTCATCCTGTGGCTGTTCGATCTGATGCACCTTGACGGCACAGCGCTGATGGCGCGCCCGCTGCATGACCGCAAGGCGCGGCTGCGTGCACTGGTGCCCGACGATCCCGACAGTGTGCTGCGCTATAGCGGGGAATTTGCCGAAGCGGGCGAAATGGTGCTGCGCCATGCCTGTCGGCTCAGTCTGGAAGGCATCGTGTCCAAGCGGCGCGATGCGCCCTACAGGTCGGGCCGGTCGCGCAGTTGGATCAAGTCGAAATGCGCGGCGCGGCAGGAATTCGTGGTGGGCGGGTATACGCGGTCCACCAGCCTTCCGGGGGCGGTCGGGTCGCTGATCCTTGGGGTGTTCGGGGCGGGCGGGCTGGAGCATGTGGGCCGCGTGGGCACCGGGTTCAGCCACGCGGTCGCACGTGATCTTTTCGCCCGGTTGCAGGGGCTCGTGGCCAAGGAATCGCCCTTTGCCGCGCCGCTGACGGGGCCGCAGGCACAAGGCGCGGTGTTCGTGCGCCCTGATCTGGTGGCCGAGGTGGAGTTCCGCGCCTGGACCGCCGATGGCCACTTTCGGCACGCCGCCTTTCGCGGCCTGCGTGAGGACAAGCCCGCAGCCGAGATCACGCGCGAGGATCAGGCCATCGCCGCCCCGCCCGCCGGTGCGACCGAGGGCGAGGCCGGGCCCGCCGCGCGCCGTCGCGTGGCGCTGACCCACCCCGACCGCATCTATTGGCCGGATGCGGGGGTGACCAAGGAAGGGCTGGCCGATTACTACGCCGACATCTGGCCGCGCATCGCGCCGCATGTGGCGGGGCGCCCGCTGGCGCTGTTGCGCTGCCCGGAAGGCATCGCCGGACAACAGTTCTTTCAAAAACACATCTGGAAGGGCGCGCGCAAGGGCATCACCCTGATCCGCGATCCGAAGGATGCACCGTCCGAACCGCCCATCGTCGGGGTGGATGATCTGGACGGGTTGCTCGGCCTTGTGCAGGCGGCGGTGCTGGAAATCCACCCATGGGGCGCGATGACGGCCAATCTCGAACGCCCCGATGTGATCGTCATGGACCTTGACCCCGGCGAAGGGGTGGAGTGGGACCGCATCCGCGCGGCGGCGCTGGAGTTGCGCACGCGGCTGACGGATGCGGGGCTGGAGCCATTTCTCAAGACCTCGGGCGGCAAGGGGTTGCATGTCGTCGCCCCGTTGAAGCCCAAGGCGGGTTGGCCGGCGCTGAAGGCGTTTGCCAAGGCGATGGCCGAGTCGATGGCGGGTGACAGCCCGGACGACTATGTGGCGACCATCGCCAAATCGCGGCGGGTGGGGCGGATACTGGTGGATCACCTGCGCAACCAGCGCGGCGCCACGGCGGTGGCACCCTATTCCACCCGCGCGCGGCCCGGTGCCACGGTGGCAACCCCGCTGGACTGGGACGAGCTTGGTTCGGTCAGCGACCCCGCGCAGTTCAATGTGCGGACGCTTCCCACCCGCATCGCCGCCCAGACCCGCGACCCGTGGGAAGATTTCCGCCGCGCCGCACGGCCCTTGCCGCCCCTTGCAAAGCGGCGCTAGCGGGGTTTGCGCGGCGGGCGCTTGCCGCCGTCCTTGGCGGGCTTGGCTGCCCCGCTTTCCGAAGCAAGGCTTTTTCGCAGCGCGTCCATGATGTTGACCACGTTGCTTGGCGGGTCTGGCGCCTTGTCCTTTTGCGCCTTCGCGGCGGTTTTCGGGCGGGCCTTTTTCTTTCTGGCGATGATGTCGCGCAAGTTGGCCTGCACCGGATCGTCCAGCACGGCAGGGTCCCAATCGGTCGTCCGTTCCTCGATCAGGCGTTTCATCAGGCCTTGCATGTCCTTGGTCGGCGCCTCGTCCGTGGCCTCGACATACTCTGCGGGGTCGCGCACCTCGTCCCCGAACCGCAGCGTCCAAAGCGCAATGCCGCGGCCGCGCGCCATCAGAAGCACCGCGCGTTCGCGCCCCTGCATCACCAGCCGAGCGATGCCCGCGCGCCGCGTCGCGGCCATGGCCGCGCGGATCACGGCAAAGGCTTCTTCGCCCACCGGGTCCGCCGGCAACAGGTAATGCGGCCGGTCATACCAGATCCAGCCAATGGAATCGGCGGGCACGAAGGTTTCAATGTCGATGGTCCGGGCGCTTTCGAGCGCCACGGCCTCGATCTCGTCATCCTCGAGCAGGACATAGTCATCTTCGCCGCGGGGATAGCCGCGCACCTGATCGTCGTCCTCGACCGCCGCGCCGCTTTCGGCATCGACATAGCGGCTGACCACCGGGTTGCCGGTCTTGGCGTTCAGCGTGCGAAACGACACGCGGTCCTGTGCCGTAATGGCGGGCACCAGATGCACCGGGCAGGTGACCAGCGACAGTTTCAGATACCCTTTCCAGAACGTGCGCGGCGCCATCGCGTCATTGGCCAGTGTCGGAGGGGGGCGTCCAGCCCGAGGCCGGGGTCTTGAGCACAACCTTGGTGCAGTCATTTTGCTTGAACGCAAAGTTGCGATAGCCCTTGGCGGCCTGTTCCAGCGGCAGACGGTGGCTGATGAGGAAGGTGGTGTCTATCTCGCCAGCCGCGATGCGTTCCAGCAGCGGCGCGGTGTAGCGCTGCACATGGGTCTGGCCGGACCGCACGGTCAGCCCCTTTTGCATCAATGCGCCCGACGGAAAGGTATCGGTCATGCCGCCATAAACCCCCGGCATCGACACGCGGCCCCCCTTGCGGCAGGCATAGATCGCCTCTCGCAGGGCGTGCGAGCTGTCCACGCCGATGCCCACGGCCTGTTTGGCGCGGTCAAGCAGGCGGTCCGGCGCGAAGCCGTGGCTTTCCATGCCGACCGCGTCGATGACCGCATCGGGGCCAAGGCCCCCGGTCAT
This sequence comes from Gemmobacter sp., assembly GCA_030683915.1. Classification (GTDB taxonomy): domain Bacteria; phylum Pseudomonadota; class Alphaproteobacteria; order Rhodobacterales; family Rhodobacteraceae; genus Wagnerdoeblera. The sequence continues at coordinate 828 of JAUXPG010000376.1, read as the reverse complement.
TTCCATCAGCGCCTCGGTCACGTGGGTCTGGCGATAGTCGATCACCTGTGCCCCCAGCCCGCGCGCAAGGTCGAGCCGGTGCGGGTAATGGTCGATGGCGATCACTTTCTCGGCCCCCATCAGCAGCGCGCTTTGCACCGTGAACAGGCCGACCGGCCCGCACCCCCAGACCGCCTCGGTATCGCCGGGATGGATGTCGGCGTTTTCCGCCGCCATCCAGCCGGTCGGCAGGATATCGGACAAGAAGAGCACGGTATCGTCATCGAAACCGTCGGGAATGACGATCGGCCCAACATCCGAGAACGGGACGCGCACATATTCCGCCTGTCCGCCGGGAAAGCCGCCGGTCAAGTGGGTATACCCGAACATGCCGCTAAGGGCGTGGCCATAGGCGGCCTCGGTCGCGTCCTGTTTGGTCACCGGATTGGAATTGTCGCAGGCCGAAAACAGCGAACTGCGGCAAAAGAAACAGGACCCGCAGGAAATGGTGAACGGCACCACAACCCGGTCCCCCAAGGCCAAGGTACTGTCGGGGCCCACGTCAACGACCCGGCCCATGAATTCGTGGCCAAGGATATCGCCCGATTTCATGCCGGGCACCACGCCGTCGTAAAGGTGGATGTCCGACCCGCAGATCGCGGTCGAGGTGACTTCGATGATCGCATCACGCGGGTTGACGATGCGGGGGTCCGGCACCGTTTCGACGCGGACATCATATTTGCCATGCCAAGTCAGGGCGCGCATAGGGCGTTCCTTTCGTGTGGTGGGGGCGGTCTGGCGCCGTTCAGGCGGGCTGATTGCGGGCGGTGGCGATTTCGCCGGTTTCCA
>JAUXPG010000362.1 GCA_030683915.1 Gemmobacter sp. | reverse complement strand
GCGTCCTGATCCATGCCAAGGGCATAGAGCAGCGTGGTCACATGCAGCTTGCGGCGGCGGTCGATGCGCGCGAACACAAGGTCCTTCGCGTCGAATTCAAAGTCCAGCCACGACCCGCGATAGGGAATGATCCGGCAGGCGAACAGCAGCTTGCCCGAGGAATGGGTCTTGCCCTTGTCGTGGTCAAAGAACACGCCGGGGCTGCGGTGCATCTGGCTCACGACCACGCGTTCGGTGCCATTGACCACGAAGGTGCCGTTGTGCGTCATCAGGGGCATGTCGCCCATGTAGACGTCCTGTTCCTTGATGTCCTTGACCGACCGGTTGCCCGTGTCTTCGTTCACATCGAACACGATCAGACGCAGCGTGACCTTCAGCGGCGCGGCATAGGTCATGTCGCGCTGCATGCATTCGTCGACGTCGTACTTCGGCTTTTCCAGTTCGTATTTCACGAACTCGAGCACAGCGGTGTCGTTGAAGTCCTTGATCGGAAAGACCGACCGGAACACGCCTTGAATGCCGGCATCGTCCAGCGGGCGGTCGCTATCGCCAGACCGCAGGAACAGGTCATACGAAGATTTCTGCACCTCGATGAGGTTCGGCATCTCCAGGACTTCGCGGATCTTGCCAAAGTACCGGCGAATTCGCTTCTGGCCGACATAAGCTTGCGCCATGCTCGTGGTCACCTTTCGTCTTGTCCTGCGCACCGTCCCGTCGGGGCACGGTCGGCGCGCTTTGAACGCGGATGGGGGTTCAATACTTGCACGCCGTCCCGAAGGCGGGCTCCCGAACCCGAACCTTTCCGGAATGGGGCACCGGAATGCCCCCTTCAAGACAGGTCCAGCCGGGCCCGGAATGCTCCGGACCCGGCCTGATGTCGCTGGTCAGGATGCAGAGCGCACCCTGCCTCCGATCACTTCAGCTCGACTTTCGCGCCAGCTTCTTCGAGCTTCTTCTTCAGCGTTTCGGCATCAGCCTTGGAGACGCCTTCCTTGACCTTGCCACCGGCTTCGACCAGGTCCTTGGCTTCTTTCAGGCCCAGACCGGTGATCGCGCGCACTTCCTTGATCACGTTGATCTTGTTGGCGCCGGCATCGGTCAGGACGACGTCGAATTCGGTCTTTTCTTCTTCGACCGGGGCGGCGGCAGCAGCCGGACCAGCCATCATCACAGCGCCGCCAGCGGCGGGCTCGATGCCGTACTTGTCTTTCAGGATGGTTTTCAGTTCCTGCGCTTGCAGCAGGGTCAGGCCAACGATGTCTTCGGCCAGTTTGTTCAGATCAGCCATTTTTTTCGTCCGTTCATTCAAAGATGGGGTTCCAGCGACGCGGTCTTTCACGCCGAAGGCAGGGGGAAGTCTCAGGCAGCTTCGCGTTCCTCAAGGGTCTTGAGGATGCCGGCGATATTCGCCGCAGGCGCGCCGATCGCACCAGCGATGTTCGCAGCCGGAGCACCGATGCACGACACGATCTGAGCGATAAGCTCCTCACGCGACGGCATGGAGGCCACGGATTTGACACCGGCCGGGTCGAGCACCGCGTTGCCCATAGCGCCGCCAAGGATCACGAACTTGTCGTTCTTCTTGGCGTAGCCTTCGCAGATCTTCGCCGCAGCGACGGGATCTTCCGAATAGGCAAACACGGTCATGCCCTTGAGAAGTGCGGCCATGCCCTCACCGGGCTTGCCTTCAAGGGCGATCTGGGCGAGCTTGTTCTTGGCGACGCGAACACCTCCGCCGACGGAACGAAGTTCCGCGCGCAAGGTCTGCATCTGAGCAACCGTCATGCCTTCGTAGTGGGCAACCACCACGACGCCAGAGCTTGCGAAGATCTGGCCGAGTTCCTCGACCACGGTCTCTTTCTGGGCTCTATCCACAGGTTCACTCCAAGTTTGGGGGTTTCCCCCCGGCTCGTTGTCGCCTGCCGGGTGGCAGGCGGTCGGGTCCGTTTCAGGGTCCCGAGAGCCAGATCGCCCGGGGTCGCCCCCGGAATTCCGTTCCCGTTTCCCATCTCGGGAAGGCCATTAAGCCCCGGCGAACCGGCGCACCCTCCGTCTCGGACAGGACAGGGCCATTGCTGGCCCCGTCAACCCGACCCTTGGAAGGGCCGGGAATTTCCCGCAGTGGGCCCAAGGCCGACCGCTTGGCAAATCACTTCGCCGTGGCCGAAGCCAGATCAAGGCTGACGCCCGGACCCATGGTCGAGGACAGCGACACCTTTTTCAGGTAGGTGCCCTTGGCCCCCGCCGGCTTGGCGCGGCTGACCGCATCGACGAACGCGCGGATGTTCTGGGCCAGCGCGTCGGTGCCGAACGACACCTTGCCGACGCCACCATGGATCAGACCGGCCTTCTCCACCTTGAACTGCACTTCGCCACCCTTGGCGTTGTTCACGGCAGTGGTCACGTCCATCGTCACCGTGCCAACCTTCGGGTTCGGCATCAGGTTGCGCGGGCCGAGGATTTTGCCCAGACGGCCGACCAGCGGCATCATGTCCGGCGTCGCGATGCAACGATCGAACTCGATCACGCCCTTCTGGATGGTTTCCATCAGGTCTTCGGCGCCCACGATGTCAGCCCCCGCCGCCTTGGCTTCGTCGGCCTTGGCGCCACGGGCGAACACGGCCACGCGCACGACCTTGCCGGTGCCGTTGGGCAGGTTCACCACGCCGCGGACCATCTGGTCGGCATGGCGCGGGTCAACGCCGAGGTTCAGCGCGATTTCGACGGTTTCGTCGAACTTGGCGCTGGCGGCCTGCTTGATCAGGTCAACGGCGGCTTCGACGGTCAGGTTGGCCTTGCCTTCGAAATGCGCGCGGGCGGCCTTGGTGCGTTTTGCAACTTTTGCCATGGTCTCAGCCCTTCACTTCGATGCCGCAGGACTTGGCCGACCCGAGGATGATCTGCATCGCAGCCTCGATGTCGTTGGCCGACAGGTCCTTCATCTTCTGTTCAGCGATGGCGCGGATCTGCGCCACGGTCACGGTGCCCTGCACGGTGCGGCCCGGCTTGGGGCTGCCCTGCATGCGCTGGCGCTTGCCCTGCGGCTTCAGACCGGCGGCCTTTTTCAGCAGGAACGACGCCGGCGGCGTTTTCAGTTCCAGCGTGAAGGACTTGTCCTGATAGTAGGTGATGACCACGGGCGTCGGCGAACCGGGCTCGATGTCGGCGGTGCGCGCGTTGAATTCCTTCACGAACGCCATGATGTTCAGGCCGCGCTGACCCAAGGCCGGACCGACCGGGGGCGACGGGTTGGCCTGCTGGGCCTTCACTTGCAGCTTTAGGCTGCCGATTACTTTCTTGGCCATCTGGCCTCTCCTTCATCACTGTGCCCGGACTTGGGCAAGTTTAGCGGTACGGGCGGTCACCAACCGGCGCCCCCCTCCCGCGTGGACACCTCAGGCGGATTTGACCACCTGGGTGAATTCCAGTTCCACCGGCGTGGCACGGCCAAAGATCGACACCGTGACCTTCAGGCGGTTCGAGGCCTCGTCAACCTCCTCCACCATGCCGTCAAAGCCTTCGAACGGGCCATCATTCACCTTCACACGCTCCCCGATCTCGAACCGGATCAGGTTGCGCGGCGGCGCTTCGGCACCGGCGACAGCACGGTTCAGGATACCGTTCACTTCCTCGTCGCGCATCGGCATCGGCTTGCCCTGCGGGCCAAGGAAGCCGGTCACCCGGTTGATCGACGAAATCAGATGATAGCCCCGGTTCGACATGTCCATGTGCACCAGCACATAGCCCGGCATGAACCGTCGTTCGGAGGTGACCTTCTTGCCGCGGCGGATTTCCAGCACCTCTTCGGTGGGAACCAGCACCTCGTCGATTTCGTCTTGCAGACCGGCATCCGCAACCGCGGTCCGGATGCCTTCGGCCACTTTCTTCTCGAAGTTCGAGAGAACGCTCACCGAATACCAGCGCTTTGCCATACCTGCCACCTTCGCCTGCCGGGTCGCCCCGGCCATTCCGTCGTTTCAAGCCGCGGCGCGACCTGCAACCGAACAAAAAGCCGACGCGCATGCGAATCGCTGCACGTCGGTGTCCGGTTATCGCTGCACCGTCTAGCCGGGTGCCGCACCGGATTCAAGGGCTGCGGTTCAGCCGAAGGCGGAAAGCAGGCTGCGCAAGCCGATGTTGATGATCGAATCCACCCCGAAGAAGAAGATCGCGGTCAACGTCGCCATCACGAAGACCATGACCGTGGTCAACAGCACCTCACGGCGGTTCGGCCAGATGATCTTGCTGACCTCGGCGCGGGTCTGCTGCAGGAACTGG
>JAUXPG010000164.1 GCA_030683915.1 Gemmobacter sp. | reverse complement strand
CGCCTGCGCCGGAACCCGAGGACAGTCCGGCCCCGACGCCCGAAGTTTCCGCTGTTGCTTCGCCCGAGCCAGCCCCCGAACCCGCCCAACCGCCTCAGGTTCTGGCGCTGCCCCCGCAGGCCCAACCGGCGCCGGAAACCGGCGCAACCGACATGCCGGTGCCCGGCGCCGCCGATCCGGCCTCTGCATCGCCAGCCGTCGCAGGGCCGCCCGCCGTGGCCGCCGCTGATGAAGGGCAGCCTGTGCCCGACGCACCGGGCCGCCCCGCCCTGAGCGAGGCCCCGGCCAGCCTTGGCGCCAACCCTTCCCTTGGCGCCGCCGTGCCGCCGGTTCCTGCGGTGGATGATGTCGCGCAGGCATCACCGCCTGCCGCGCCGCCGGAGTCCGTACCCGCCGAACCGGCAGATGCGCCGCCGCAGGCATTGCCGCCTGCACCCGAACCGGAATCCGCCGCCGACACGGCGCCCCCGGCGGCCACACCGGCCCCCGGCATTTCGGTTCCCCGCCCGGAACCCGGCTTTGCCGGTGCGGTTGACGGCGTGCAATCGCGCCGCTTGCCCCGCATCGGTGGCGGCCCTGCCGACGAAGCGGCAGCCGAAGCCGAACCGGAGGCAGAGGTGCCTTTGCGCCCGGAACGCGCGCTGGACCGCAATGCCCGGCCCTTTGACAACCCCGCAGCCAAGCCGCCCTTTGCGCTGCTTTTGCTGGATGATCCGGCATCGGGCGTCGATCTGGCCGCACTAGCGGCGGGCGACCTTGCGCTGACACTGGTGATCGACCCCACGGCGCCCGAATCGGCGGCGCGGGCCGCGCTATGGCGCGCGGCGGGGCAAGAGGTGGCGTTGCTGACCAGCGGCCTGCCGCAGCGCGGGCGCGCGGCGGACTATGAAGTTGCGCTGGAATCCCTGACGGGGGCGTTTCCGCAGGCGCTGGCGCTGGTGGACCTGCCCTCGGGTGGCATGCAGGGCGACCGGACGGCAGCGGCGGCGTTGGTCCCCGCGTTGGCCGCACGCGGCTTTGGTCTGGTGACATGGGACCGTGGCCTGAACGCCGCCGATCAGGTCGCGCGGCGCGAGGGGTTGCCGGCCGCCGTCATCTACCGCGACCTTGATGCCGAGGCCGAGGCGGTGCCTGTGATCCGGCGTTATCTGGACCGCGCCGCCTTCAAGGCGCAGCAGGATGGCCGCGCCGTGGTGATCGGACGGCTGCGGTATGAAACGGTGGCGGCGTTGCTGGAATGGGCGCTGGACGGCCGGGCAGGGACGCTGGCCCTGGCGCCGGTGTCGGCGCTGCTGGCCCCGCGCTGATCAGCTCAGCGCCAGAAGGCCGCCCATTCCACCAGATCGGCAAAGCGGCGGGCCAGAAACAGGGCAAACCCAAGGCCGAAGGTCAGGTCCAGCACCAATGCGCCAAGGATCAGCAGGCCAAGGATGATGGCAAGCGTATTGGTCATCGCGTGCGGGCCTTTCAGTGGGGGCAGCCCCGGTTAGACCGCAGCGAAAAGGGGGCCGCAAGGCCCCCTGTTGCACCTGACAGGCAGGTATTTGTCAGATCAGCCGGCCCATCGCTGCCGCCACATCGGCCATGCGCGCCGAAAAGCCCCATTCGTTGTCATACCACGCCAGCACGCGGACCGTGCGCTTGCCCACCACCTTGGTCTGGTCGGGTGCAAAGATCGACGAATGCGTGGTGTGGTTGAAGTCGATCGAAACCTTGGGTTCCGGATCATAGGCGAGCACCATGCCCATATAGCCTTGCGCGGCATCGCGCACGATGCTGTTGATCTCGTCCACCGTGACATCACGACCGGCGACAAAGGTCAGGTCCACCGCTGACACGTTCGGCGTCGGCACCCGAATCGCCGATCCGTCCAGCCGCCCGGCAAGTTCCGGCAACACTTCTCCAAGCGCCTTGGCAGCCCCTGTCGAAGTCGGGATCATCGCCATTGCGGCGGCTCGGGCGCGGTAGAGGTCCTTGTGTCGGCGGTCCAGCGTGGGCTGGTCGCCGGTATAGCTGTGGATCGTGGTCATGATGCCCGATTCGATGCCCACAGTGTCGTTCAACACCTTGGCCAGGGGCGCAAGGCAGTTGGTCGTGCAGGACCCGTTCGACACCACAAGGTGTTCGGACAGCAGCGCGCGGTGGTTCACGCCGTAAACCACCGTCTTGTCCGCCCGCTTGGCGGGAGCAGAGATCAACACCCGCTTGGCCCCCCGCGTCAGGTGCACGGCGGCCTTGTCGCGGTCGTTGAACTTGCCGGTGCATTCCAGCACCACGTCCACGCCCGACCAATCGAGTTCTTCCGGATTGTAGGTCGACATCACCCGGATCGGCCCGCGACCCAGATCAAGCGTGTTGCCTTCGACCCGGACGGTCCCGGGGAAGCGGCCATGCACGCTGTCGTATTTCAGCAGATGGGCGTTCGTTTCGATCGGGCCGGTCGCGTTGATGGCGACGACCTGAACATCATTGCGCGCGGCCTCGGCGATATGCGCAAGGGTGCATCGACCGATACGGCCAAACCCGTTGATCCCGATGGTGATAGTCATGCACGCCTCCGAAAACCCGATTGAACCCTTCTGGCATACACTGGAATGCCGTTCGCTGAAAGGGCGGAAAATACACGTTTTCAGGACGTTACCGCAAACACCTGCGATTCTGCTTCCGTTTGCGCTAACCTTTGTGCGCTAACAAGCGCGGTCTGCTCACCTCGGGCGGCGCCGGTCAGTTCTTCTTGCGCTGGCCTTCGACGATCTGGCGCATGCCTTCCAGCGGAACATAGCCACGCACCATCGTTTCCTTGATCACGAAGGTCGGGGTGCCGTTGATTTCCAGTTCGCTTGCCAGTTCGTGATTGGCGCGGATGATGTCGCCCACGGCCGGGCTTTCCATCTCCACCGCGATCTTTGCCATGTCGAGGCCAAGTTCCGCCGCAAGCGATGCGAGCGCGGCCGCATTCACCGGCCCCTTGAGCGCGATCAGCGCGTCATGGGCGCGCTTGTAGGCGTCGTCGCCCGCAAGCCGCCGCACGGCGATGGCAAAGCGCGACGAGGTCAGCGAATCTTCGCCCAGGATGGGAAATTCCTTGAGCACCAGACGGATGTTGCCATCGGCGGCGACAAGTTTGGCCACTTCGTCATGCGCCTTGCGGCAATAGCCGCAACGGTAGTCCACGAACTCCACCACGGTAATGTCACCGGAAAGGTTGGCGCCTGCCCAGTCATCGGGGCTGTCAAAGATTTGCGCCGCATTGTCGCGCAGCACCGCAAGGTCGCGCGCCGCGCCATCGGCTTCGCGCTGCTGTTCCAGGATGCCGATGGCTTCCATCAGCACGCCGGGATTTTCCAGCAGATAGCTGCGCACGGCCGCGCCGAACGCTGCGCGATCGGCGTCGGTCATCGCGTTCAGATCCAGTGCGGAAACCGGGGTGGCAAGGCCAAGGCACAGGGCGGCAACGGACAACAGACGCATGGTTCACTCCGGCAAATCGGGGGGCGCAACCCTTGACCGGACGGTCCCGGTGCAGGCAGTTAG
>JAUXPG010000127.1 GCA_030683915.1 Gemmobacter sp. | reverse complement strand
ACCGACGACCCGGCGCGCAACCTGATGGGGCGGGCGGGTGCGGCTGCGGCCTCCACGCTGATCATCATCCTCGGTCTGGGGTCATGGAGCCTGCCTTTGCTGGCCGGGGTCTGGGGCCTGCGCTTTGTGCTGCACCGGGGCGAGGACCGCGCGCTTGGCCGGGTGATCTTTGCATGGATGCTCGTGATGTCGGCCGCCGCCTATGCCGCGACCCATGTGCCGGGCGGCACCTGGGTGCATTCCTTCGGTTTGGGCGGGCTGTTCGGCGATACGCTGGTCGGCGCCATGCTGGGCGTGCTGCCGATGGGCACGGCGCTGGAACTCAAGGTCGTGTCGGTGCTGATGGCACTGGCGCTGCTGGGGTCGGGGCTCTTCTCGCTCGGGTTCAACCGGGTCGAGGTGCGGGCCATCGGCCGGTTCCTGCTGCTGGGCAGCGTGGTGCTTTATGATACGGCGCTGACCGGGCTGCGCATGGCCGGGATCGGCGCGGTGGCAGGGGCCGCCGATGTGGGCGCACGGCTGCAGGCACGCCGCGCCGCCCGCGCCGCACAGCCCGCATCCTCGCGCGCCGATACGGCGTTCGACCGCCCGCAACCGCTGGGCCACACCACGGCCCCCCGCACCGCTGCCGCCCCGGTGGCCGAAGGCCCGCGGTCCCTGCGCGCACGGGTCGAAGGGCTGATCCGCCGCGCGCCCGACGAAGAACCCGAACTGCCGGTGTCGATGCCGCCGCCCCCGCTGGCCGAAGCCCCCAGTCAGGACCGCATCCGCGCCCGCATCACCGATGCCGTGCGCGCCAAGGCCCGCGCCCCCGCGCCGGTCGCGCCCACGCCGGGCCGCGCCGAACCCCCGGTGGTGCGCCGCACCCCGGACGTGCCGGTGCTGCCCGCCGTCTCGCGCGCCATTGCCGAACATCAGGCCCGCGCCGCCGCCGAAGCGCCGATGCGGCTGGCCATCTCGCCGGGCCTGCCGCCGGCCCCCCCGGCCCCGGCGCAGCGTCTGGTGCCCCCGCCCCCGCCAATGCCCGAGCCCGAACCCGAGGATGATCTGATCGACCTCGACGATCATCAGGACCTGCCCGCCATCGAACCCGCCGCCGACAGCCGCCCCGCATGGGCGCACGACGACGATGACGAGGATGACGCCGACGACATCACCGCATGGCAGCAACCCCAGCGCGCGCCCCAGACCGCGCCCGACATCCGCCGCGGCGTCGTCCAGCACCCGGCGCGCAAGCCTGTCGCCCCCTCGCGGCAGGCGCTGGCCGAAACCCAGCCCCGCCTGCGCTTTGACGAACGCGCCGCCCCTGCCTATGAACCGCCGCCGCTTGGCCTGCTGACCAACCCCGCCAGCATCCAGCGCCACCATCTGTCGGACGAAGCACTGGAAGAAAACGCCCGCATGCTGGAAAACGTGCTGGATGACTACGGCGTGAAAGGCGAAATCGTCAGCGTCCGCCCCGGCCCGGTCGTCACGATGTACGAACTTGAACCCGCGCCCGGCCTCAAGGCCAGCCGGGTCATCGGTCTGGCCGACGACATTGCGCGGTCCATGTCCGCGCTTGCCGCGCGCGTCTCCACCGTGCCGGGACGCTCGGTGATCGGCATCGAGTTGCCCAACGCCCACCGCGAAAAGGTCGTGCTGCGCGAAATCCTCTCGGCGCGCGATTTTGGCGATTCGGGCATGCGCCTGCCGCTGGCCTTGGGCAAGGACATCGCCGGGGAACCCGTCGTGGCCAACCTTGCCAAGATGCCCCACCTGCTGATCGCCGGAACCACCGGGTCGGGCAAGTCCGTCGCCATCAACACCATGATCCTGTCGCTGCTCTACAAGCTGACGCCCGAGGAATGCCGCCTCATCATGATCGACCCCAAGATGCTGGAACTCAGCGTCTATGATGGCATCCCCCACCTGCTGTCGCCTGTCGTGACCGACCCGAAAAAGGCCGTGGTCGCCCTGAAATGGGTCGTGGGCGAGATGGAGGAACGCTATCGCAAGATGTCCAAGATGGGCGTTCGCAACATCGAAGGCTACAACGGCCGCGTCCGCGAGGCGCTGTCCAAGGGCGAGATGTTCAAGCGCACCATCCAGACCGGGTTCGACGACGAAACCGGCGATCCGGTGTTCGAGACCGAAGAATTCGCCCCCGTCACCCTGCCCTACATCGTCGTCATCGTGGACGAGATGGCAGACCTGATGATGGTCGCAGGCAAGGAGATCGAAGCCTGCATCCAGCGCCTTGCCCAGATGGCGCGCGCCTCGGGCATCCACCTCATCATGGCGACGCAGCGCCCCTCGGTCGATGTCATCACCGGCACGATCAAGGCGAACTTCCCGACCCGGATCTCGTTCCAGGTCACCTCGCGCATCGACAGCCGCACCATCCTTGGCGAAATGGGCGCCGAACAGCTTCTGGGCATGGGGGACATGCTCTACATGGCGGGCGGCGGGCGGATTTCGCGCATCCACGGCCCCTTCGTCTCGGACGAGGAGGTGGAGGAAATCGTCAACCACCTCAAATCCTTTGGCCCGCCGACCTATATGTCCGGCGTCGTCGATGGCCCCGACGAAGAAAAGGCCGATGACATCGACGCCGTGCTTGGCCTTGGCAGCGGCGACTCCACCGAAGACGCGCTGTATGATCAGGCCGTCGCCATCGTGGCGCGCGACCGGAAATGCTCCACCAGTTACATCCAGCGCAAGCTTGGCATCGGCTACCAAAAGGCCGCGCGTCTGGTCGAACAGATGGAGGATCAGGGCGTCGTCACCCGCGCCAACCACGTCGGCAAGCGGGAAATCCTCTTGCCGGAACAATAAGGCCACCGGACCATAGCCTGAGTTTGTCAGACGGTAAGGGGGGTTTCCCCTGCCTGTCGCGCGCCGCCTTGTCCGCACCGGATGCGCCAAGGAAAAGGCCGTCAAAAGCCGGTGCCGCGACGGGCGAAGCCACAACGCTGTCAGCGGACGGCAAGAATGTGCTGCCCGCCGGAAAGGCCCTGCTGCCGCACGCGGCCACGACCACCGGCCAACAGGTCTGCGCGGCCAATCTCACATCGCGGAACCTCGGCTCGGGTCTGGCCCCGCTGCGGGCCTTCCGCATCCCCCTGTCACCTCAAGGTCTGCCTTGGATACCGGGCCCACCTAGCGTGCGGTCATGCGCCCGACGCAGAGCGACCGCCCCGGAAGGGGCTGCTTGTGCGCGCGAACAGGATGATGCGGGAAAATGGTCGGAGCGAGAGGATTCGAACCTCCGACCCCCTGCTCCCGAAGCAGGTGCGCTACCAGGCTGCGCTACGCTCCGACCGTGGCGCGGGGGTTAAACCCTTCGCGCGGGGTTGGCAAGGGGGTAGATGCGTCATTCCACTGCGGCGGGCACCGCCGGTTTCAACCGCGCCTCGCGCCAGACGATATAGACCCCGCTGCTGATCACGATGGCGGCGCCCACCAGCGTCATCATGTCGGGGGTTTCGGCAAAAAACAGCGTACCGAACACCACCGCCCAGATGATCTGGGAATACTGCATCGGCGCCACCACCACCGCCTCGCCCCGGCGATAGGCCAGAATGACCAGTTGCATCGCGGTAAAGGCCATCACGGCAATGGCGATCATGATGGCCAGATCGGGCCCCGGCATCGGCAAGTAGACAAAGGGCATCATCACCCCCATCAGCACGAAATTCCCCGCCATCGCATACATCAGCAGCACCGCGGCGCGTTCCTGCTGGCCCACCCGCCGGGTGATGACCGATGTCAGCGCGCCCATCGCCGCACTTGCCAGCGCCGCCAGATGCCCCAGCGACAGCTCCGACCCGCCCGGCCGCAGCACCACCAGCACGCCGCACAGGCCCACCACCACCGCAACGCCGCGCCGCCAGCCCACCCGTTCGCCCAGAATAGGCACCGACAGCAGCGTGATCATCAGCGGCGTGCCAAACAGGATGGCATAGACCTGCGCCATCGGCAGCACCGAGAACGCATAGAACCCGCAGACCGAAGACCCCGCCACCGTCAGCCCGCGCACCCAGACCCAGCCGGGGTGGCGCGGCCGCAACGTGGCCGTGGCACCGTCCAGCGCCAGCATGCCCAGAATCAGCGGAAAGCTGAACAGCGCGATCGAAAACACGATCTGCATGGGGGAATAGGTCGCCGCCAGCACCTTGATCAGCGCATCATGTGACGAGAACACGAAGAACGCCGCAAGGGCCAGCACGGCTCCGGTCGCGTTCGGGCTGAAACGGGGCATGTCGGGGTTTTCCTGAAGCAGGGCCGCCCGGGCCGGGGCGTGACAGCCGCCACCATACCCGAACCGCCGGCAGGCTCAACCGCTTGCGGCGTCGCGCGGCCAAGGGCACTCTGCGCGCATGGACAACGGCTTGCTGACCGCCCTCGGCGGCATCGGAATATTCCTCTTCGGGATGAAGATCCTGACCGAGACGCTGCGCGCTGCGGCGGGCGACGGCCTGCGCCGCACCATCGCCCGCGCCACCACCACCCCGCTGCGCGGGACGCTCACCGGCGCGCTGGCCACGGCGGTGGTGCAGTCGTCCACCGCCGTCACGGTGATGACGGTGGGCTTTGCCGGGGCCGGGCTGATCGGGGCGGGGCAGGCGTTGGGGCTGATCTATGGCGCCAACATCGGCACCACCGCCACCGGCTGGATCGTGAACCTTCTGGGCTTCAAGCTCAAGCTTGGTACCATCGCCCTGCCCGCCATGTTCGGCGCGGCCCTGCTGGTGGTGCTGGGCAAGGGCCGCTGGGCGACGGCGGGCAAGGGGCTGGCGGGCCTGTGCCTGCTGTTCCTCGGGCTCGACCTGATGCAAGGAGCCTCGACGCTGGTGCAGGGCTGGCTTGGCCCCGACCGGCTGCCCGGCGACACGCTGGCGGGCCGTGCGGTGCTGGTGGCCGCCGGGGTGGTGCTGGTGACCGTGCTGCAAAGCTCCAGCGCGGGCATGGCGCTGTTGCTGGTGCTGCTGGGCGCGGGGGGCATCAGCTTTGGTCAGGCGGCGGCGCTGGCCATCGGCATGAACATCGGCACCACGCTGACCGCCCTGCTGGCGGCCGCAGGCGGCAGCCGTGCCATGCGCCAGACCGCGCTTGGGAACCTGCTGTTCTACACCGGCCCCGCGGCGCTGGCCTGTCCGCTGGTCGAGCTCGTGTCACCGCTGCTCCACGACACCGCACTGGGGCGCGACGACCAGACGGCGCTCGTATTGTTCCACACCGGCTTCAATGTGATGGGCGCTCTGGTCTTCCTGCCGCTGACCCCGCGGTTTGCCCGCCTGCTCGACCGGCTGGTGCCTGACCGGCCCACCGCGCATCTGCCCGCCCTTGACCCCGCGCTGCTGGCCGACCCCGAAACCGCGCTGGCCGCTGCCGCCACCGTGGCCGACGACCTGTCAGCCCACATCGCCGCGGCCGTGGGCGCCGCCCTTGCGCCCACGCCCGACCTACGCGGCCTTGCCGCCCTGCGCAGCCAGGCGCCCGGAGTGCTGGCGGAACTGCAAGGCTGGCTGGCCCAGATCGACCTGCCGCACGACCGCCCGGCGCTGCGGGCCCGCATGACCGCGCTGCTGCACCTGACCGACCATCTGGGCCGCCTTGCCGACCGGCTCACCCGCACCGGCGCGCTGGCCGTCCTGCCCGGCGACCGGCAGCTGACGCGGACCGCCCGCGCGGTCGGTGCCGCCTTCCGCCGCCCCGGCCTGCCCGCCCCCCGGTTCGACCGGCTGGCCGACCTGATCGACCGGCGCAGCCTGCGCCACCGCCGCGCCACGCTGCTGCGCGAACATCTGGGGCAGGTTTCGGTGCCCGACCTCTTTCGCCGCACCGACGCCATGCGCTGGCTGGCGCACGTCGCCCGGCACGGCGAACGCATCGCGCATTACCGGGCCGAACTGGCGGGCAGCTAGGCGTCCTTGGGCAGCGTCCGCAGCCGCAGCTCGCGCAACTGCTCGTTGGTCGGCTCCGACGGCGCGCCCATCAGCAAATCCTCGGCCCGCTGGTTCATCGGGAACAAGATCACCTGCCGGATGTTCGCCTCGTCCGCCAGCAACATCACGATCCGGTCAATCCCCGCCGCACAGCCGCCGTGGGGCGGCGCGCCATAGCGGAACGCCTTGACCATGCCGCCAAACCGCTTCTCGACCTCGGACGCCGGATACCCCGCCAGTTCGAACGCCTTGAACATGATCTCGGGGGTATGGTTGCGGATGCCCCCCGAAATCAGCTCATAGCCGTTGCACGCCAGATCATACTGATAGGCCAGCACATCCAGCGGATCTCCGTTCAACGCCTCAAGCCCGCCCTGCGGCATCGAGAACGGGTTGTGCGAAAAGTCGATCTTGCCGTCGTCGGTCTTCTCGTACATCGGGAAATCGACGATCCACGCGAATTCGAAACGGTCAAGGTCGGTCAGACCCAACTCGCGGCCAATCTCGTTGCGGGCCTTCCCGGCCACGGCCTCAAAGGTCTCGGGCTTGCCACCCAGGAAGAACGCAGCATCGCCTTCGCCCAAGCCCAACTGGACGCGGATCGCCTCGGTCCGCTCCGGCCCGATGTTCTTGGCCAAGGGGCCGGCTGCCTCCATGCTGCCATCCTCGGCCTTGCGCCAAAAGATATACCCCATCCCCGGCAATCCCTGCGCCTGCGCAAAGGCATTCATCCGGTCACAGAACTTGCGGCTGCCGCCCGTGGGCGCCGGAATGGCGCGCACCTCGTTGCCCTCCTGCTCCAGCAGTTTGGCGAAAATGGCGAACCCGCTGCCGCGGAAATGCTCGCTCACATCCTGCATCTTGATGGGGTTGCGCAGGTCCGGCTTGTCGCTGCCATACCATTTCAGCGCGTCGCGATACGCGATGCGCGGCCAGTCGGTGTTCACCGGACGGCCCTTGCCGAACTCTTGGAACAGACCCGCGATCACCGGCTGGATGGTGGCAAACACATCCTCCTGCGTGACAAAGCTCATCTCAAGGTCAAGCTGGTAGAAGTCGGTCGGGCTGCGGTCGGCGCGCGGGTCCTCGTCGCGGAAGCACGGCGCGATCTGGAAATAACGGTCAAAGCCCGACACCATCAGCAGTTGCTTGAACTGCTGCGGCGCTTGCGGCAACGCATAGAACTTGCCGGGGTGCAGACGGCTTGGCACCAGAAAATCGCGCGCGCCCTCCGGGCTCGAGGCGGTGATGATCGGTGTCTGGAATTCGTTGAACCCCGCCGCCCACATCCGGTTGCGGATCGACCGCACCACGTTCGAGCGCAGCATCATGTTGGCATGCAGGCTCTCGCGCCGCAGATCGAGGAAGCGATAGGTCAGCCGGGTTTCCTCGGGGTAATCCGGCTCGCCGAACACCGGCAGCGGCAGGTCGTCGGACGGGCCCAGCACCTCGACCTCGGTGCAATACACCTCGATTTCGCCGGTCGGCAGCTTGGGGTTGACCAGGCTCGCGTCGCGCGCCTTCACCCGGCCATCGATGCGGATGCAGGTTTCCGCGCGCAACCGCTCCAGCGCGGCCAGCGCGGGGCTGTCGGCATCGGCCAGCACCTGGGTGATGCCGTAATGGTCGCGCAGATCGATGAACAGGACCCCACCGTGGTCGCGCACCCGGTGCACCCAGCCCGACAACCGCACCGGATTGCCGACATGGGCCAGGTTCAGATCGGCGCAGGTATGGCTGCGATAGGCGTGCATGGGCTTCCCTTTCCGCGGGGCGTTCGTGACCGCGCCGTGAAAGCGCGCCCGTCTGGCGAAGTCAAGCCCGCCTGCACCCGCACAGGCCCCGCGCCCCCGCTTCGCGCCGAAAGAAATATCCCCGCCGGAGGCCCCGGCCCGCCCCGGACGCTCCCGCC
>JAUXPG010000041.1 GCA_030683915.1 Gemmobacter sp. | reverse complement strand
GCTTCGGGATCGGGCAAAATCAGACGATTCGTCACCCTTCCGTTCAGTTTCATGTTTTCGAAATCGGCGTTTATGGCGACGTCACCTGTAACCCGGAACGACCTCTGAGGGTCCAGGGTTGAGTTCGGAACTATTGGTCCGCTATTGAGTAACCCTACGTAACCACCCACATAGGTCGCGAGCAGCGTTGGCTGCGGATTGAGATTTGTTTCTGTGGGCAAAGGCGTTACAGGCGTCGGCAATGTATAGGAGTTTGGCACGAGTCGGCGGAAAGTGCCGCCGCCGAAGTATTTCCCAAACTGCCCGCCGTCTGCTATCGCGCCTGCCTCCACATGATTTCCGCGCTTGAACAAAGCTAGGAACTGTCGTTGAGCGCGGGTCTCTTGGATCGTATATGCCTCGAAGCCTGCCACATCGAACTGCGTGGCACGCTGGTAGGTGGCACTAATCGGCGTGCCATCGAGGCTACGAAGGTCAATTTGAGCTGTCGGAGCACCGGGGGTGTAAGATGCGGTCCGAACGTGCTGAGCAATGCCAGCAGGCACCGACACACCTTCAATTGGTGCTGGGTCCTCCGGGTTCACCGGGGGGGGCGGCTCTGGGGTAACGGCTTCCCCAAAACTCAGCGGGTTCCCGCTGCAGGCCGCAAGCGCAAGGGCCGCCAGAAGCGGTAGATGTTTCCTGATCATTGCCTGAACTGCCCGATTGTTTTCGTTTTGCCCGAAAGTTGCAGCAGACATGCCTTTGTGTCAATTCCGGCCTGCCATCGGTGGCCTGCTCTGATGCAAAAAGGACGCGCGGGTCTTGCGGCGGGGGGGCTGTCGCTTGTAACGTCGCGCGCGATACTTACTGCATCTTGCGGCTGCCTCCAGATGCAGCAGCCATCGCCCGGAGGCCCCCGATGCCGCTTACGCCTGATCAGATTGCCGAAATCGAAGCCGCCCGTGCCACGCCGCGCCAGACCTTGCGCGCGGTCAGCGAGGGGATGGAGGCGCATCTTTACCGCGCGCATCAGGTGTTGGACCATGGGTTCATCCGGGTGATCGACTATATGGGCGACGATGCGGCCATCGTTCAGGCCGCGCGGGTCAGCTATGGCGCGGGCACCAAGCATGTGCAGAACGACGAGGGCCTGATCCGTTATCTGATGCGGCACTGGCATTCGACCCCGTTCGAGATGTGCGAGATCAAGCTGCATGTGAAGCTGCCGGTGTTCGTGGCCCGCCAGTGGATCCGCCACCGCACGGCGAACGTGAACGAATATTCCGCGCGCTATTCGATTCTGGACCGCGAATTCTACATCCCCGCGCCCGAGCAACTGGCGGCGCAAAGCACGGTCAACAATCAGGGTCGGGGCGCGGTGCTGGAGGGGGCCGAGGCCGCGCGGGTGCTGGAGGTTCTGAAACGCGACGCGGGTCAGGCCTATGACAGCTACGAATCGATGTTGTCGCAGGACGGGAAGCAGGGGCTTGCGCGCGAATTGGCGCGGATGAACCTGCCGATGAACATCTACACGCAGTGGTACTGGAAAACCGACCTGCACAACCTGTTCCATTTCCTGCGGCTGCGGGCGGATGCCCACGCGCAATACGAGATCCGCGTCTATGCCGAGGCCATCGCGGCCTGCGTCAGGGACTGGGTGCCGCTCGCCTATGCCGCGTTCGAAGATTATCGCATGGGCGGCGCGACCTTGTCGGCCAAGGCGATTGCGGTGCTCAGGCGCAGGCTGGCGGGCGAGGTGGTGGAGCAGGCCGATTCGGGCATGTCCAAGGGCGAATGGCGGGAATTCGAGGCGCTTTGGGGCTGACCCTGAGCTGCGGGCCTGTGGCGTCGCGGCCGACGCCGGACGGCGGCTGTTCTGACGGGGCCTAGACTGTGGGCTGGCGTGTCTTTGCGGGTGCCCCGGACCAGTGTGCCCCCGCCGGACCCTGAACAAAGCCATCCGACAGCCGCCCGCTGGGCACCTGTGCCGCCAGTGTTTCGCTCAGCGCATCGGCGGTCAGCGTGCCGGCAATGCGGGCGGCATAGGCCGCGCAGATTGCGGCAAAGCCGGTGCTTTGCGGCGACATCCGCAATGAGGCTACGCCCGCCGCCTGCAAGGCTTCGATCTGGCGGGCCATCGTGGCGGTGCTCTGGCTCAGCGTCTGCACTCCGTTCACGGCAAGAAACTTTTGCCCGTCCAGCGTTTCGACATCGCGGCCATCTGGGTCAAGGCCGCAGACGAACTGGCAACTGTCCTTGGCGTGGTCGTGCAGGCGCGCGTGATAGCAGCGCCCCGATATGGCCAGCGGCAGGCGACCGTGCCCCCAGACCTCGACCGCGACGCCAAGGGCGCGGCCCAGCCGGGCCAGCACCGCGATGGACCCGAGCGGAAGTTCCGGCGGCACGCACACGCGCACCGCGCCGCGCCCGGCAAGCCAGCGCAGCGTGCCTTCGTTATAGACGTTCACCAGGGGGCCGACCCAGAACGCCCGCCCCTTTGGCAACGAACGCAGGGCGGTCAGGTCGTTCACCTCGACCGGCAGACCGATGTCGGCCAGCGCGGCCGTGGCCTTGCGTTCGCGCGCCAGCGTGACCAACGCAAGGCTGGTGATGGCCACGGACTTGCCTGCGGCCAACAGGGTTTCCACAGCCGGGGCGATTTCATCCTGCCAGAACGGCAGGCGTTTGGAACAGACCAGTTCACCCAGAACCACCCGTTCGACCGGGGCGGCGGCGACGCCTTGGTAGAAGGCGCGCACGGTGGCGGCGTCCCAGAAGAAATGGTTCGGGCCGACGGTCAGGTCCATCGCTATCTCCATGTCTTGGCATAGGCGCCGGTGGTGGCGGCCTGCCCTTCGGTCAGGCGGGCCAGCGCGGCCTCGGGCATCGGGCGACCGGCGGCATGGGCCTCGACCGCGCCACGGAAGGCGCGCACCACGTCGGCCACGTAGGCGCGGCTGCGCTGGCGGCCTTCGATCTTGAGCGCGGTGACCCCGGCGCGGGCAAGCGCGGGGATGAGCCGGGTGGCGTCAAGGCTGACAGGGTCCTCGAACACATGCCCGGTTTGCGGGCCGGAGGTGAAACACCCCTTGCACAGGGTCGGATAGGGCGCGGGCTGGCCTTTTGCCGTGCGGTGGATGGTGAAGCCACCCAGCCGCGCGGTCAGCCCCGCCGGTTCCTCGGCATAGGCGACGTGGCTGGCGGGCGAACACACGCCGTTCATGTTGGGGGATTGCCCGGTGGCATAGGACGACAGCGAACACCGCCCCTCGGCCATCACGCACAGTCCGCCAAACACGAAAACCTCGGTTTCCACATCGATCTCGCGGTTGATTGCGGCGATTTCATCCACCGTCAGCACACGCGGCAGCACGACCCGGCGGACGCCGAACGCCTCGGCATAGAAATTGATCGCGTCGGGGTTGGCCGCGGCGGCCTGCACCGACAGGTGGCGGCGCAGGTCGGGGTGGCGGTTGGCGGCAT
>JAUXPG010000034.1 GCA_030683915.1 Gemmobacter sp. | reverse complement strand
CGATGCTGGCCAGTCGCTTGACCAGTTGGCGGGGCTTTGGTCGCAGCAGGGCTGCGACGGGGTGCTGGCCTTGGGCGGGTGCCAAGCGATGGCGCAGGCACTGGATCTGGCGGTCCGGGTCTGCACGCCGATGCCGATGCGGCATCTGCCGGTCATCGCCGTGCCAACCACCACCGCCGCGCTTGGTCTGCCCGAGGTGCCGTTGCCTGCCGCAGGCAATCCACGCCGGACCGCGCCGCCCTTGCCTGCCGTCGTGCTGTGCGACCCGACGCTGACCCTGTGGGCCGGGCCGGGTGTGACGGCGGCGAACGGCATGGACGTGATCGTGCATTGCATCGAAACCTATCTGAGCACCACCTGGAATCCACCCGCCGACGGCATGGCGCTGGACGGTTTGCGCCGGGCGGCTCTGGCGCTTGAACGCGCGGTGACCCACGGGCAGGATGGCGACGCACGGCGCGAGATGCTGGCGGCGGCGCTGAATGCCGCGTTGGCCGGCCAAAAGGGGCTGGGCGCCACCCATGCCTTGGCCCGCGCGCTGGAACCCGCCTTGCCCCCCGGCACGCCGCATGGCTGGCTGCATGCTGCCTTGCTGCCCACGGTGCTGCGCTTCAACGCCCCCGCCGCCGCCGACCGCTACGCCGCACTGGCCGAAGCGCTGCGGCTGGCGCCCGGCGCCGACATCGGGCAGGCGATGAACCGCTTTGGCGTGCGGTTGGGGCTGCCCGGCACGCTGGCGGGGCTGGGGCTGGATGCCGCCGCCTGCGACCGCGTGGCGGCCCGCGCCGCCGAAGACCCGGCCAACCGGACGAACCCGCGCCACGCCACCCCGCGCGACTATCGCGCCATGGTTTCCGAGGCGCAGACATGACTGCAACCGACAACCCGTGCGCAACGTCAATTCCGGTGTATGCGGGGCGGGGGAATCGCGCTAACCTGACGTATCACTGCATCGCGAGAATGCGGGAGGGAGGAGCATGAGTACTGCCGTAGCCGTGTTTTACGGCGATTTCGGTCGTGTCTGCCTGTATTCGATGGACAAGGCCATGGTGCCTCACGGGCACCGCGAAGGGCACCTGATCTTTCATGTTCAGGGCCCACCCGGGGAGGTCGTGGTGGATGACCGCGCCTTTCCTCTTGCCCCCGGACAGGCCGTGGCAATCAGCCCATGGCAGGCGCATTATTACCGCCCGGTGCACACACGCGCACCGACCCTTGCGCTCGTGCTCTATATCCGCCCCGCGTGGTTTCTGGAGGCCAGCCGCCGCGCGTCATCCTCGCTCCGGTTCGGGCGCGTGGGCGTCGAGGTGACGGATCATCTGGCGCGGCTGGTCTATGGCGCCGCACATGCGATGGCCGACCCTGATGGCCACGACCCGCTGTTCGAGGACCGGCTTTGCACCCTGACCCAAGGTGCCTTTGACCAGTCCTGGCAATGGACGGCACGGGGGGCGGCCTTTACCGGCCCCGACCTGCCCACGCGCGATTTCCGCATCCGCAAGGCGCTCCGGGCGCTGCAGGAACGGTTGGGCGATGTGACCGACCTTGACGAGATTGCGCGCGATGCGGGCCTGTCGCGCCCGCATTTCTATAAACTGTTCCGCGCGCAGGTCGGCGTCACCCCGAATGTCTATCTCAATGCCCTGCGGATGGAACGCGCGATCGAGCGGCTGACCGCAACCGGGCAGGCGGTGACCGACATCGGGCTGGATCTGGGCTTTTCCAGCCAGGCGAGTTTTTCGCGATTCTTCATTGCGAACGGCGTTGTCCCGCCGAGCATGTACCGGCGCAGCGCGCAGCAGGTCCTGCTGGTTTGACCGGGGGTTTTGCCGACAGGGCGCGCAAGCGAAAGACTGTCGGGTATGGGGTTTGCGCCCCGAGCGG
This sequence comes from Gemmobacter sp., assembly GCA_030683915.1. Classification (GTDB taxonomy): domain Bacteria; phylum Pseudomonadota; class Alphaproteobacteria; order Rhodobacterales; family Rhodobacteraceae; genus Wagnerdoeblera. Next base: position 3,402 of record JAUXPG010000034.1, on the reverse strand, counting down.
TTAGGCTGCCTGCAAGACGGCGCCCCGAAGCGCCACCCGGGCAGGGGAGGGCCCGAGGCAGATGCAGCGGTATATCCAGCGTAATCCTGTCTGGTCGGCCGTGCTGGCGCTGCTGCTTGCGGTGCTGCTGTGGCTGGTGCTGGCGCCGTGGTCGCAAGGCATGGAGGATGTGCTGGGCCGCAAGCGGGTGTTCCTGAACGCGGTGTTTTCCGGCATCACGCTGGGCGCGCTGTATTTTCTGGTTGCCTCCGGCTTTACCCTCATCTTCGGGCTTATGCGCAACGTCAATCTGGCGCATGGGTCGCTTTATCTGCTCGGGGGCTACATCGGGTTCGAGGTGTCCGAGGCCACGGGGTCGTGGCTGCTGGCATTTCCCGTGGTATTCGTGCTGATCGCGGTGCTGGGCCTGTTGTTGCAGCATCAGGTGTTTCGCCGGATGGAAGGCCAGGAACTGCGGCAGACGATGGTGACCATCGGCCTGTCGGTGGTGCTGGCCGATGTCATGTTGTGGATCTGGGGCGGGCAATCCTACACCATTTTCCTGCCCGACTGGCTGTCGGGCCCGATGACGCTGCCCATCATCTCGGGCACCGGGCGGGGGGGCGAGGTGGTGTATCTCAAGTTCCCGATGGTGCGGATGGCGATCTTGTTCGCGGCGATCGTGATCGGGGTGGCGATGTGGCTGGTGCTGAACCGCACGCGCCTTGGCATGCTGATCCGCGCCGGGGTCGATGACCGCGACATGCTGACAGCGACCGGCATCCGCATCCAGTATGTGTTTCTGGCGGTGTTCTGCTTTGGCGCCGGCATGGCGGGTATCGCGGGCATCGTTGGCGGGTCGTTCCAGTCGCTTTCCCCCGGCGAGGACACGCGCTTTTTGCTGGCGTCGCTGGTCGTGGTGATCGTGGGGGGCATGGGGTCGATCCCCGGTGCGGCCATCGGCGCGCTGATCATCGGTCTGGCCGAACAGATCGGGCTGGTTTACGCGCCGACCTATTCGGTGGTGTTCACCTTCCTCATCATGGCGGTCGTGCTGGCGTTTCGCCCGCAGGGCCTGCTCGGCCGGTAGGGGGGCAAGGTGGCGGACATCACAAAATCCCGGACCGACACCCCGACACTGTGGGTGGAACGTGTGCACCCCGCCGTCTGGGCCCTTGGGCTTGTGATGCTGTTCATGCCGGCCTTTGCAAACGGTTTCTGGCTGTTTCAGGTGTTCGGCTGGACCTTCATCCTTGGCATGATCGCGCTCAGCCTGATGTTTCTGGCGGGCTATGGCGGCATGGTCAGCCTGATCCAGATGACCGTGGCGGCGCTGGGCGGTTACGGCGTTGCCATTCTGGGTCCGTCGGGCGTGGCGCAGATCAGCCTTGGCCTGCCGTGGTGGCTGTATGTGCCGCTGGCCATCGCGATTGCGGCGCTGTTCGCCACGCTGGTCGGCGCGCTCGCCGTGCGGACCGAGGGCATTTATACCATCATGATCACGCTGGCGATGGCGAGCGCGTTCTTCTACTTCACCCGGCAGAACTATGGCATCTTCAACGGCTATTCCGGGTTCAACCTCGTGGTGCCGCCGCAGTTGTTCGGGGTGGACTGGCGCCAGCCCGTGCCATTCTATTACCTGACACTGGGATGCGCCGCGCTGGCCTATGCGGCGGTGGTCTATGTCGCACGGTCGCCGTTCGGCCTTGCGTTGCAGGGCACGCGCGACAACCCGCGGCGCATGGCGGCGCTGGGCTTCAACGTTACCGCGCACCGGATTGCCGCCTATACCTTTGCAGGCGCGATTGCGGCGGTCGGGGGCATCCTGCTGGTGTGGCAGAACGCGCAGATCGCACCGGGCACCGCTGGCCTGCCTGCCGTGTTCGACATTCTGGTGATCGCGGTGGTGGGGGGGCTGCGCCGGCCCTCGGGCGCCTTTGTCGGTGCGTTCATCTATGTGCTGCTGCGAACGTTCAGCCCCGATGTGCTGACCGCGTTCGGGTTGTCGAACGAACGCTTCAAGATGCTGATCGGGTTCGGGTTTCTGGCGATGGTGGTGTTTTCGCCCGATGGTGTGCTGGGCCTGTGGGACCGCTGGCGCGCCCGCGCGGGCCGGCGCGACCCGCTGACCGGAAAGGAGCGCGGCTGACATGGACGGGACCAACGCCATGACGTCGCGGCTTGGCGCCGTTTCCACCGGGTCGGCGCTGGAACTGCGCGGCGTGACCAAGATGTTCGGCGCGCTGGCTGCCATATCCGATGTCACGCTGACCGTGCGCCCCGGCGAGCGCCGCGCGGTGCTGGGGTCGAACGGGGCGGGCAAGACCACGCTGTTCAACTGTGTCACCGGCGATTTCCTGCCCACATCGGGCACCATCCGCCTGTTCGGCGAAGATGTGACGACCTTTCCGGCCCATGAACGCATCCGGCGCGGACTGCGGCGGACCTATCAGATTTCCTTGCTTTTCACCGGGCTATCAGTGGCCGACAACGTGTATCTGGCCTGCCGGGGCGTCAGCCGGGGCCGGTTTTCGCTGTTGCGTCCGCGCCGGGGCGACCCGTTGCTGACGCGGTCGGCGGAACTGGTGGAGGCGGTCCGCCTGACCGCCGCGCGCGACCGGCTGGTCAGCGAACTGTCCTATGGCCAGCAGCGGCAGCTTGAAATCGCGCTGGCGCTGGCGGGGGCGCCCCGGTTCATCCTGTTTGACGAACCGGCGGCCGGGCTGTCGCCCACCGAACGGGCCGAACTGGTGGCGATTCTGACGGGGCTGCCGTCGCACATCGGCTTCATCATCATCGAACACGACATGGACGTGGCGCTTCGCGTGGCCGAAAGCGTGACCATGATGCACAATGGCCGGGTCTTCAAGGAAGGCACCCCGGCCGAAATCGAAACCGACCCCGAAGTGCAGGAGCTTTACCTCGGGGGCGGACATGGCTGAACGCATGGGGCCGCCTGCGCTGGAAGTCCGCGCGCTGAACGTGTTCTACGGGGCCAGCCACGCGCTGCAGGGTGTGGATTTGCGGCTGGGGTCGGGCGTGCTGTCGGTCGTGGGCCGCAATGGCATGGGCAAGACGACGCTCTGCAAGGCCATCATGGGGCTGGTCCCTGCCGCTTCGGGCACGATCCTGTTCCGCGGGCAACCCATCGTGGGCCGCAACCCCGCCGAGATTGCGCGCATGGGTATCGGCTATGTCCCGCAGGGGCGGCGGCTGTGGCGGTCGCTGACAGTGGACGAACACCTGCGCATGGTCGCAGGCCGTCCGGGACCATGGAGCATCGAGCGCATTTATTCCACCTTTCCCCGGCTGGCCGAACGCAAATCCAACGGCGGCGGCCAGCTTTCGGGCGGCGAACAGCAGATGCTCGCGATCTCACGGGCGCTGCTGCAGAATCCCAAGCTGCTGGTGATGGACGAGCCG
>JAUXPG010000025.1 GCA_030683915.1 Gemmobacter sp. | reverse complement strand
GGCGGCGCCTTCGGTCAAGGCCTCGCGCAAGGACCGCAGCGCCTCGCGCAGTTGCACGTTCACCATGCGCAACCGCTGCACTTCAATCCCTTGCGAATCGATCTGCTGGGTCAAGGACGCGATCCGCGCCTCCAGCGTCGCCACCGTCGCCGCCTGCCGGTCGCGCACGGCCCCCACGCGGGCGGCAAGGTCGGCATTCTCGGCCTGCACCTCGTCCAACTGCCGCAGCAGCCGGGCCACCTCCACCTCGGCGGCGCTGTCGGGTTCCTCGGTCCGCTGCACCTGCGCGTCGGGTGGCGGCTCGGCCAACCGCTCGGCCGCCGCGGCAATGCGCGCCAGCGCGGCGGCAAGCCGCTGTTCGTGGTCGTCGATCTGGCTCATGCGCTGCCCTGCCGGTGTTGCCCGAAATGTCCTGCCCGGCCCCCCGCCCGGACCTTTGGCGCGCATGATGCCCGCCCGCGCCGCCCGCTGCAAGGCCCCCGATGGCGCCTCGCCGCTTGCAACCGTAGCCCGGACTGGTATCAGGGCGGCAACCCGCCCGGACCAGACAGGAGACCCCCGATGGACATCGCCACCCTGCGCGCCCGCCACCCCGACCATTGGTCCAAGGCCAGCGCGATCCGCGCCCTTGCGATGGATGCGGTCCAGGCCGCCAACTCCGGCCACCCCGGCATGCCGATGGGCATGGCCGATGTGGCCACCGTGCTGTTCGAACGGCACCTGAAATTCGATGCAACCGCCCCGAACTGGCCCGACCGTGACCGCTTCATCCTGTCGGCGGGCCACGGCTCCATGCTCATCTACGCGCTGCTGCACCTGACCGGCTACGCCGACATGACCATCGACCAGATCCGCAACTTCCGCCAGTGGGGCGCCATCACGGCGGGCCACCCGGAATACGGCCACGCCTCCGGCATTGAAACCACCACCGGGCCGCTGGGCCAGGGCATTTCCAACGCCGTCGGCTTTGCCATTGCCGAGGAATCCTTGCGCGCCCGCTTCGGGCCCAAGATCGTCAACCACCGCACCTGGGTCATCGCGGGCGACGGCTGCCTGATGGAAGGCATCAGCCACGAGGCGATCGGCCTTGCCGGGATGCAACGCCTGAAGAACCTCATCGTGCTGTGGGACAACAACGACATCTCCATCGACGGCCGCATCTCGCTGTCGGACGTCACCGACCAGAAAAAGCGGTTCGCCGCCGCCGGCTGGAAGGTCCTGTCCTGCGACGGGCACGACCCCGAAGACATCGACCGCGCGCTGACCGAGGCGAAAACCTCGTCCCGCCCGGTGCTGGTTGACTGCAAGACCCACATCGGCTTTGGCAGCCCGAAAAAGCAAGACACCGCCGGCGCCCACGGCTCGCCCTTGGGCGATGCGGAAATCGCCGCCACCCGCGCGGTCTATGGCTGGCCGCATGGCCCCTTCGACATCCCCGCCGACATCAAGGCCGCGTGGGAAGCCATCGGCACCCGCGGCAGCGACGAACGCACCGAATGGGAACACCGCCTGGCCGCCCTGCCCGGCGCGCGCCGCACCGAGTTTGCCCGCGTCATGGCCGGTGAGGCCCCCAAGAAACTCGCCGCCGCCGTCCGCGCGCTGAAAAAGGACCTTGCCGAAAAGGCCCCCAAGGTTGCCACCCGCAAGGCCAGCGAAATGGCGCTGGCCGCGATCAACCCGGTGATGCCCGAAACCATCGGCGGCTCGGCCGACCTTTCGGGCTCCAACCTCACCAAAACCTCCGACCTTGCCATCTTCGACACCGAAAACCGCAAGGGCCGCTACATCCACTATGGCATCCGCGAACACGGCATGGCCGCCGCGATGAACGGCATGGCGCTGCACGGCGGCATCCGCGCCTATGGCGGCACCTTCCTGTGCTTCACCGACTACGCCCGCGGGGCAATGCGGCTGTCGGCCCTGATGGGCGTGCCCGTCGCCTATGTCATGACGCATGATTCCATCGGCCTTGGCGAAGACGGCCCCACCCACCAGCCGGTTGAACACCTGGCCATCTGCCGCGCCACGCCCAACACGCTGGTGTTCCGCCCCGCCGACGCGGTGGAAACGCTGGAGGCCTGGGAAATCGCGCTGACCGAGGCCCGTCGCCCCTCGGTCCTGGCCCTGTCGCGCCAGAACCTGCCGACGCTCCGCACCACCTTCGCGCCGCGCAACCTGACGGCGCTCGGGGCCTATGTCATGGCCGAGGCGTCGGGCAAACCGCAGGTGATCCTCCTCGCGACCGGGTCCGAAGTGGAAATCGCCATGACCGCCCGCACCACGCTCGAGGCCGAGGGCATCGCCACCCGGGTCGTCTCCATGCCGTCGATGGAGCTGTTCGCCGCCCAGCCCGAGGCCTACCGCCGCAAGATCCTGCCCGCAGGCCCCGTCCGCATCGGCATCGAAGCCGCCCTGCGCGCAGGCGGCTGGGACCGCTGGCTGCTGGGCGAACGCGGGCGCGAAGCCAAGTCGGCCTTCGTCGGCATGCAAGGCTTCGGCGCCTCCGCCCCCGCCGAACGCCTCTACGCCGAGTTCGGCATCACGGCCCAGGCGGTGGTGGAAAAGGCCAAGGCACTGCTCTGAGGCTAGCGGGAATGTGAAGGCCCCCCGGTGACGGGGGGCTGGACCGCCACGACTGGACGGTGCGCCGCGCGGCGACTGCGCTACCCAAATTATTCGGTCAAGATTTTACCTTGCAAAGCACGCAAACCTTGCGAAATCGTTAATCCCGCCGCCTAACCCCTTGAAAATGCTAACACCGCTGCGTGTCCCTCGGAGGGACAGTCACTTCCAGGTCCGTTCCAGCAGGCCCACCCAGTTGGCGCAGGTCAGCTTTTCCATCAGCGCGCCGCCATAGCCGTGGGCTTCCATCGCTGCGGTCAGGTTGGGCAGGCCGGTCACATCCCCGATCCCGTCCGGCAGCGTGGCGCCGTCGAAATCGGAGCCGAACCCCAGATGGTCCTCGCCCAGCCTGTCAAGCAGATGGTCCAGATGCCGCAGGATCGGGTCCCACCCCATGTCGGGCGATTGCCGCCCGTCCGCGCGCAGGAACACGGTGGCAAAGTTCAGCCCCACCATTCCGCGCGACTCGCGGATGACGGCCAGTTGCCGGTCGGTCAGGTTGCGGGTGGATGGCGTGATCGCCCAGGCGTTGGAATGGGTGGCGACCAGCGGCGCGTCGGACAGGGCGGCCACATCGTTGAACCCCGCCTCGTTCAGGTGGCTGAGGTCCAGCATGATGCCCAGCCGGTTGCATTCGGCCACCAGCCGCTTGCCCGCGTCGGTCAGCCCCGGCCCGGTGTCGGGGTCGCCGGGAAACCGGAACGGCACGCCATGGCCAAAAATCGTCGGGCGCGACCAGACCGGGCCAAGGCTGCGCAGCCCCAGCGCGTGGAAGGTGTGCAGCGCCTCCAACCCCTCGTCGATCGCCTCGGCGCCTTCCATATGCAGGATGCCCGCGATCACCCCGGTGGCAAGGCAGTCCTTCACCTCGGCCAGCGTGCGGCAGACCTTGAAGGCGCCCTGGCTTGACCGCTCCATCCACAAAAGGTGGGCGGCCATCGCATGCGCCACCGGCTGCGCGGCCTCGTGGCCCATCAGCTCGGGCAGCGGCAGCGCGTAAGGCGGGCTGTCCATCAGGGCCATATAGTCGGGCGCGTCATGGGCGACCGGAGAGGGGACGTAGATCGCAAAGAACCCGGCCGCAAAGCCGCCCGCCCGCATCCGCGGCAGATCCAGGTGGCCCTTGCCTTCGCCTGTCAGCCAGATCGCCTCGCGCCGCTCGGGGGCCTGCAGCAGCCGGAGCAGGATGTCGTTGTGACCATCAAAGATTTTCCAGACCATGCGTGCCCCCTAGCCAATCGCGCGCAGTCTGGCCGCCTGCCCGGTCGGCTGCAAGGGCAGATCAGCGTCTGACCACCGCCAACAGCGGCCCGACCACCCGTGTGGCAAGCGGAATGAGCGCAAGGCCCAGCACCAGACCGAACACCCCGTCCAGTGCGGCCTTGACGAGCCAGCCCACCGCCGCCTCGGCCATCGGCAGCGCCACCGCCGCCGCATGGGCGATGTCGTGGATCAGGTGGCCCGGCCACGGCTGGCCCAATTCTTCCAGCCCGTGAACCACGATCGATCCGCCGACCCACAGCATCGCCGCCGTGCCCACCGTGGAAAGCACGGCAAGCAGCACCGGCATGCCCTTGACCAGCCCGCGCCCCACCACCCGCGTCGGCCCCAGCCGCCCGGCGGCCGCCATGTGCAGGCCCACGTCATCCATCTTCACGATCAGCGCCACCGCGCCATAGACCGCCACGGTGATCGCCACGCCCACCACCGCCAGCGCCGCCGCCGTCTGCCAGATGTTGCCTTCGGGCAGCGCGGCCATGGCGATGGTCATGATCTCGGCGGACAGGATGAAATCGGTCTTGATGGCGCCAGCGACCTTTTCCTCTTCCAGATGCGCGGGGTCCTGCGGACTGTGCGCGGCCTCGATCGCAGGGCTGGCATGCGGCAGCACGGCGTGCAGCACCTTTTCGGCGCCCTCGAAACACAGGTAAGCCCCGCCCAGCATCAGCAAAGGCGTGATCGCCCAAGGCGCGAAGCTGTTGAGCAGCAGCGCAGCGGGCAGCAGGACCACCAGCTTGTTGCGAAGCGAACCAAGCGAGATGCGCCAGATGATCGGCAGTTCGCGTGCGGCCTCGAACCCTTGGACGTATTTCGGCGTCACCGCGGCATCGTCGATCACCACGCCTGCCGCCTTCGCCCCCGCTTTGGCGGCCGCCCCCGCGATGTCGTCCACCGAAGCGGCAGCCACCTTGGCAATCGCCGCCACGTCGTCCAGAAGCGCCAACAAGCCGCTCATCCCGATCTCTCCTGCCCCGGTGGACCCCATCGCTAGCGCATCCTGCTGCGGCGGCAAGGGCAAATTTGGCGCTTCGCCCATCTGCCCCCTTGCGTCATGCCGCGCTGCAGCACATATCGCGCTGACCTCCCTGACGACGGACCCCTTCATGCTGGACCTTGCCGCCGCCAACCTGACCTCGCCCATGATCCTGAGCTTCGTTCTCGGGCTGCTCGCGGCGCTGGCGCGATCCGACCTTTCGATCCCCGAAGCCATCGCAAAGGGCATGTCGATCTATCTGCTGTTCGCCATCGGTTTCAAAGGCGGGGTCTCGCTGAACGGGCACGGGCTGGACGCGCAGTTGCTGGGCGCGTTGCTGGCGGGCATCGTGCTGTCGGCCGCCCTGCCGTTTGCGGCCTTCGCCCTGCTGGGGGTGATGACGCGGCTGTCGGTGCTGGACCGGGGCGCGGTGGCCGCGCATTACGGTTCCATCTCGATCGTGACCTTTGTCACCGCGATTTCCGTGCTGCAATCCGCCGGGCTGGAGCATGAAGGCTATATGGTCGCCGTCGCCGCCGCGATGGAAGCGCCTGCGATCCTGTCGGCGCTGTGGCTGGTGGCGCGCCAACAGGGCGGCGTGCGCGACCAAGGCCACCTGATGCGCGAAATCCTGCTCAACGGCTCCATCGTGCTGCTGGTGGGCGCCTTTGCCATCGGATGGATCACCGGGCCGTCGGGTCAGGCGCAGATCGACGCGCTGATCACGGCCCCCTTCAAGGGTATCCTGTGCCTGTTCCTGCTGGACATGGGGCTGGTCGCCGGACGCGGCCTGCGCGCGGCGGGCGGAATTCTGACACCGGGGCTGGTGGCATTTGGCATGTTGATGCCGGTGCTGGGGTCGCTGGCGGGGCTGGCGCTGGCGCTGCCGCTGGGCCTGACGGCGGGCGGGGCCATGCTGATGGCCACACTGGCCGCGAGTGCAAGCTACATCGCCGTGCCTGCGGCGATGCGTGTGGCCTTGCCGGAGGCGAACCCTTCGGTTTACCTGACACTGTCGCTTGGCATCACGTTTCCCTTCAACCTCACCCTCGGCCTGCCGCTGTATCTGGCACTGGCCGAAGCCCTGACCAAAGGCTGACCTATGCAGATGCACGCTGCCAAACGGGTGGAGATCATTCTCGAATCGGTGATGGAACGCCGCCTGACCAAGATTCTGACCGACGAAGGCGTGACGGGCTTTACCGTGCTGCCGGTCGCGGGCGGGTCGGGCCGGTCGGGCCTGTGGACGCGCGAAGGCCCGGTGTCGCCGGCGGGCGGGATGGTGGCGGTGATCTGCCAGATCCGGCCCCAGCGGCTGGATGGCCTGCTGGAAGCCGTGATTCCGGT
>JAUXPG010000017.1 GCA_030683915.1 Gemmobacter sp. | reverse complement strand
TCGGCACCGATCCAGCCCACAGGCGGGGGCTTAGTTCACCAGACGCAACTGTTGCCGCGGTGCCGCGCATCCGGCCTGCGACGGTGTATGCCTGACGGTGATCGCCAAGGGCACCGGCCCTTCGCGTGGCTGGTTCGATGTGGAGATCTCGGCGGAAACCGTGAGCAAGACCAACATCGGTGCGACGGGCTGGGCGGCAGGAACCCGGTTGAACCTTGAACGCGCGCTGAAGGTGGGCGACGAACTGGGGGGGCATATCGTGTCGGGGCATGTCGATGGCGTGGCCGAGGTGGTGGGCGTGCGCCCCGATGGCGATTCCGTCCGCGTCACCTTCCGCGCGCCGCGTGCGCTGGCCGGGTTCATCGCGCCCAAAGGGTCGGTTGCGCTGAACGGCACCTCTCTGACCGTGAATGAAGTGGTGGGCACCGACTTTGGCGTCAACTTCATTCCGCATACCCAGTCCGTCACCACCTGGGGCGGTGTTGCGGTCGGGGACCGGGTGAACCTGGAAATCGACACGCTCGCCCGCTATGTCGCCCGCCTGCGCGACTGGGCGGCCGAGGCCGCGACTGCCTGATGCTGCCCGCCGACAAGCTGGACCAGATCACCGCACGGCTGGAATATGTCGAGGCGCGGCTGTCGGCGGGGGCGGCCCCGGCGGATATCGCAGCACTCAGCCGCGAACATGCCGAACTGACGCCGGTTGTCGCCACCATTGCCGCCTGGAAGCAGGCGCTGGCCGACATTGCCGAAGCCGAGGCGATGCTGTCGGACCCCGAGATGCGTGCGCTGGCCGAAGACGAACTGCCGGTCCTGCGCGCCCGCCTGCCGGGGCTGGAAGCCGCGTTGCGGGTGGCGCTGCTGCCCAAGGATGCCGCCGACGCCCGACCGGCTATACTGGAAATCCGCCCCGGAACGGGCGGCGAAGAAGCCGCGCTGTTCGCGGGTGATCTGCTCCGGATGTATCAGCGCCACGCCGAGCGGATGGGGTGGGACTTTCAGCTGCTTGAGCTCAGCCAGACCGACCTTGGCGGCGTCAAGGAAGCAATGGCGCGCATCGTCGGCCCCGGTGTCTTTGCCCGGCTCAAGTTCGAATCCGGCGTGCACCGCGTGCAGCGGGTCCCCGAAACTGCAGCGGGCGGGCGCATCCACACCTCGGCCGCTACCGTCGCCGTGCTGCCCGAGGCCGAGGAGGTGGATATCGACATTCCCGCCTCGGACATCCGCATCGATACCATGCGCTCCAGCGGGGCAGGGGGCCAGCATGTCAACACCACCGATTCGGCGGTGCGGATCACCCACATTCCGACCGGCATCGTGGTGACCAGTTCCGAAAAATCCCAGCACCAGAACCGCGCCAACGCGATGGCCGTGCTGCGCGCCCGGCTTTACGATCTGGACCGCAGCACCAAGGACGCCGCCCGCGCCGCCGACCGCAAAGCCCAGGTTGGCAGCGGCGACAGGTCTGAACGCATCCGCACCTACAACTTTCCCCAAGGCCGGATGACCGACCACCGCATCAACCTTACGCTCTATGCGCTGGCGCAGGTGATGGATGGTGATCTGTCCACCGTCATCGACGCCTTGGTGGCCGACGATCAGGCGGCCAAGCTTGCGGAACTTGGGGCATGAGCTGGGGACCGGCGCTGCGCGACGCTGTTGCCCGGCTGGCCGCCGCCGGTGTGCCCGATGCCCCGCGCGACGCGCGCCTGCTCTTGGCCCATGCGCGTGGGGTTCGCCCCGACCGGGTGTCGCTGCATCTGGCCGATCCGGTGGCCGCAGACGACCTGGCCCGCTTTGACGCGCTGATCGCCGCGCGCGCCGCCCGAGCTCCGGTGTCGCACCTGACCGGGCAGCGGCTGTTCTGGGGGCGCAGCTTTGCCGTCACCCCCGATGTGCTGGACCCGCGCCCGGAAACCGAAACGCTGGTGGCGCTGGCCCTGCAAGCGCCGTTCGACCGCGTGCTTGACCTTGGCACCGGGTCGGGCTGCATTCTGCTGTCGCTGTTGGCGGACCGCCCGCAGGCCATCGGAGTGGGGGCCGACCTGTCGCCCGCCGCCCTGCAGGTCGCACAGCGCAACGCCGACCGGCTGGGCGTGGCGGGGCGTGCGGCCTTCGTGCTGTCGGACTGGTGCGCGGGGGTTCAGGGCAGCTTCGACCTGATCGTGTCGAACCCGCCCTACATCGCCGCCGCCGAACTGGCCGACCTGTCGCCCGAGGTCCGCGACCATGAGCCGCACCTTGCCCTGACCGATGGCCACGACGGGCTGACCGCCTATCGCGCGCTGGCCGCCCAGACCCCGGCACACCTGGGGCCCGGCGGGCGGATCCTGATGGAAATCGGGGCCGGGCAGGGCGCTGCGGTGACCGATCTGATGCGCAGCGCCGGGTTCCGCGCGGTGTCCTGCCACCCCGATCTGGATGGCCGAGACCGGGTGGTGTCGGCCCTGCGCCCCTGAAACCGGAACATCTGCTGCAAAAAACCCTGCCACGATGCCGAAAACCGCAGAATCCGCTTGCCCCTCCGGGCGTGCCATGCTTTTAAACCTTCAGCGCAGGGCGGGGCGTTCAAGCCCCACCGCGTTTTACAGCCGCAAAGCCCATACCCGCACTTGCCTGACGACTTGGGGGCACCGTAAGCCCCTCGCGCAGGTTCCGGGACAGGACAAGACCAAGGCCGGAATCCAGGACACATGAGATCTTCCAAGTCCCGCTCGCGTTCCAAGCAGAACCGCCCGCGTTCCATCGGAAACATCGTCAACCGGGTGTTCGACAGCTCGGGGCCCGAAGGCAAGGTGCGCGGAACCCCGCAGCAGATCATCGAGAAATACCAGACGCTGGCGCGTGACGCCCAGCTGTCGAACGACCGCGTGGCGGCCGAAAACTTCCTCCAGCATGCCGAACACTATACGCGCATGCTGGGCGAGGCGATGCGCGAGATGGCGGCCGAACAGGACCAGCGCCGCCCGGTGCAGGGTGGCCAGCCCCAGCAGGGCGGGCAAGACCGTCAGGGTTACGCCCCGCGCCGCGACGACCGCGAAGATGACCAGCCCGACATCGGGCCTGTCCCGGTGTTCGGCTTTGGCTCGGATGGCGACGATCCTGACAGCGGACTGGTGGAAACGCCCGAGGCCCGGCGCGAACCGCCACCGCGCCCGGTGCAACAGCCGCAGCAACGCAACGAACGGCGCGACCGCCAAGATGGCAACCGCGGCGAAGGCCGTCAGGGCGAAGCCCCGCGCGGCCCCCGCCCGGACCAACCGCGGTCCGACCAGCAGCGGTCCGAACCGCGCGTGGATCAGCAACGATCCGAACCGCGCGGCGATCAGCAGCGGTCCGAACCGCGCGCAGACCAGCAGCGGTCCGAACCCCGGACCGACCAACAGCGCTCTGAACCCCGCGCCGACCAACCCCGTCGCGACCGCGAGGATCGCCCCCGCCGCGAAGACCGTCCGCGCCGCGATGATTCCCGCACCACCGATGCCCCGGTCGTGTCCGAAGCTCCGGCGCCCGCTCCCGAACCTGCCGCAGCCCCTGCGCCGGTTGCGGCGGTCCACACGCCGCCGGTAACCCCGCCTGCGGCCGTCACAGCCCCCGCCCCGGCCGAAGCCGAGGCCAAGCCGCGCCGTCCGCGCGCCCCGCGCAAGCCCAAGGACGCGCCGACCACCACCCCGGACGACGGCACCGCCGCTGCCGAATGACGATCCCCCGGCGCAGGCCCACGCGGCCTGCGCCGGGCTTCCTATCTGGCCGGCGCCGCGACAGCCCGCGCCAGCGCGCAAAACTGTTCCAGCCCGATCTCCTCGGCCCGCCGCGTCGGCTCGATGCCAGACGCCAGCAGCAGGCCCTCGATCCCCGGCGCCAACCCCTTCAACGCTGACCGCAGCATCTTGCGCCGCTGGTTGAACGCCATTGCCACGACCCGCTCCAACACTCGCGCGTCGGCGGGAAACCGCGGCTCGGGCAAAGCCACCAGATGCACCACCGCCGAATGCACCTTCGGCGCAGGTGTAAAAGCCTCGGGCGGCAGCGTCAGCACGATCCGTGCCTCACAGCGCCACTGGGCCAACAGGGCCAACCGGCCATAGGCTTCGGTCCCCGGTCGCGCCACGATGCGCTCGGCCACCTCTTTTTGAAACATCAGGGTCAGGCTTTGCCAGAACGGCGGCCACTGCGGCGGCGTCAACCACCGGATCAGCAGTTCGGTGCCCACGTTGTAGGGCAGGTTTGCCACCACCTTGACCGGCGCCTGCAACCGCGCCGCCGCATCCACCTCCAGCGCGTCGCCCTGCACCACATCCAGCCGTCCGGGATAGGCCGCGGCGATCTCGGCCAGCGCGGCCAGGCAGCGCCCGTCCTTCTCCACCGCCAGCACCCGCCGCGCCCCTTCCGCCAGCAACCCGCGCGTCAACCCGCCCGGCCCGGGCCCCACTTCCAGCACGTCCGACCCGCGCAAATCCCCGGCCGCCCGCGCAATCCGCGCGGTCAGGTTCAGATCGAGCAGAAAGTTCTGCCCCAACTGCCGCTTCGCCACCAACCCATGCGTCGCGATCACATCGCGCAACGGCGGCAGCCCGTCGATCGTTGCCATGGTGCGACCACTCCTTGTGCTTCGCTCTGATCCAAATATCCCGGGGGGTGAATTGGCGCGCTTCAGCGCCAAGAGGGGGGCAGCGCCCCCCGCCCCTTCACCGCTGCCGCGCCGCCGCCATGGCATGCGCCATCCGCAGCGCCGCAATCACGGATCCGGCCTCTGCCACCCCAAGCCCCGCAATGTCGAACGCCGTGCCATGGTCCGGCGAGGTTCGCACGAACGGAAGGCCCAGTGTCACGTTCACCCCCTCGTCAAAGGCCAGCGTCTTGATCGGGATCAACGCCTGATCGTGATAAGCGCAGACCGCCACATCATAGCCCGCCCGCGCGCGGGCATGGAACATCGTATCGGCGGGCAGGGGGCCGCGCACGTCCATCCCTTCCGCTGCAAGCCGCGCCACCAGCGGGCCGATCCAGTCGGTTTCCTCGTGCCCTATGGCGCCGCCTTCCCCGGCGTGGGGGTTCAGCCCCGCCACCGCGATGCGCGGCGCGGCCAGCCCGAAATCGCGCCGCATGCCGGCCTCGGTCACCCGGATCACGCGTTCCAGGACCGCCGGGGTCAGCGCCTGTGGCACCTGTGCCAGCGGAATGTGGATGGTCGCCGGCACCACCCGCAGCACGTCCGAGGCCAGACACATCACCACATCGGCCCCGCCGGCCAGATGCGCCAGATATTCGGTATGGCCGGGAAAACCGAACCCGGCGCCGTCCTGCAACGCCTTCTTGTGGATGGGCAGCGTGCAGACCGCCGAGGCCAACCCGCCCTGCACCAGCGCCACCGCCCGCGCGATCACATCGATCACGCCTTGCGCATTGGCGGGGTCCGGGCGGCCCGGCAGGGCAGGTGCCGCAAAGTCGTGCCGCAACACCGGCAGCACCCCCGCCGCGACGCCCGCGGCGTCTTGCGGGGTGCTGACCTCATGGCAGGCCGTGCCGGGGGGCAGGTGCGCGGGGTCGCCGATCCAGACGAAGGGCACCGCGGCACCGAGGGCGGCGCGGGCCTTGACGGCCAGTTCTGCGCCGATGCCCGCAGGCTCGCCGCAGGTCAGCGCGACCGGCAACACCGGGGTGGCGGGGGTCAACGTGGGCTCACGGCCGCTGGATCCAAGCGTTGGAGCGCAGCTGTTCCAGATACAGGTCGGCCCGCCCGACCACCCGCGCCTCGGCGACGCGCGTGCGGATGGTGTCGCGGTGGGGCTCGCCTTCGCCCAAGACCCGGCGCGAACACAGCATCACAACCAAATGCGACCCGCCCGAGACATAGGTCACCATCTCGTTGTCATCGAGCGGTGCCAGCACCGCCGCCAGATCGCGCGGCAGCGCCGACTGTGCCACGGTTTCGCGGGTCATCTGCCCGGGAAACGCGTTCAGGTCGTTGCAGCTGTCCGCCTTGGCCTGCACTTGCGCCAGCACGGCATCGCCCGCGGGCGTGCCCGCGCCGCCGATCACCAGCCGGGCATGATCCACGCCGGTGGTCTGCGGGGTGACACCTTCGCGCAACTCCACCTGACGCAGCAGATAAACCGCATAGCGCCCGTCCGGCAACCGCACCGGCGGCGTGACCTGACCGGGGGCCAGCCCCTCGAGTGCCGCCACCACCTGTTGCGGCAAGGCGGCGGCGTTGCGCCAGTCCACCCGCCCGCCGTCCTGCGCCGAAGGCCCCAGCGAATGCGTCCGCGCCGCTGCGGCAAATGCCGCCTCGCCGCGCAGCGTTTTCGACAGGTCGTCCGCAAGCACCCGTTTCGATGCGGGAAGCAGGATTTCCGACACCAGCACCCGCGTGGTGTTCTTTTGCGTCAGGATCGACAGCGCACGGTCGATCTCGGGCTCCAGCACGGCATCCACCGCACCGGGGCCGAACTTGGTGCGGATCACCTCGCGCCATGCAAGGCCCGCGCGCACGAAGTCGCGGAAAGTTTCGGGGGCGACGCCGTTGGCCTGCAGGATTTCCACGAACCGCGGCACTTCCATTTCGAACCGACCGGCGAATTCGGCCATCCCGGCCTCGATCTGCTGCGGCGTCAGGCGGATCTTCAGCCGCTCGGCCGCGATCAGGCGCAGACGGTCGTCGATCAGGGTCTTTTCCGCCTCTTTCACCAGATCGCCCGGCGCGTTCAACAAGGTCATGAAGCGCAGACGCTGGTCATATTCGTAATTGGTGATCGCCTTGCCGTCGATCAGCACGCGCGGCGCAAAGGGCGACCCCTGGGCCTGACCCACCGAGGGGGCAGTCAGCGCCCCCAGCGCAAGGGCGAACACCGTGGTGGCGGCAACGAGGGTCTGGCGCATCGGTCGTCTTCCGTTCCGTCTGATTGGTTCCACACTTGGCGCAAAGTCGGACAAAATACCAGCCCCGAGTGTCATGGCTAATTGCGGCAGGCCTTGCCCGCAGGTCCGGCGGCCCGCGACCCGCCAAAGCCCAACAGGTCCACCGACAGCCCGAAATCGGTGGTCGGCGCCACAGTGGTGCTGGTGGTAAAGCGGCGTGACACCGTCAGATCGACCCGCAGGCATTCGTTGGCAAATTCCAGCCCCACCGCAGCAGCGGTGGCGCGGCGGGCCTCGAAATCATAGCGTGCTGACCCGCGTGCCGACCAGTTCTGTGCCAGTCGCAGCCGCCCGTCCGCCACCCATTCCGCCGTGTTGGTCAGGCGGTTTTCCGCAACATCGGCTTCGGCCCACAGCCACCCGGCGGCCAGTCCGAAGCGGTCGCGCTCCACCGCCATCCGCATTTCGCCGCGTGCCAGATGCAGGCGGTCGTCGAACACCGCGCGGCCCTGGAACACTGCGCCTTGCGGTCCTGCGAGGTGCAACGTGGCCATCCAGTCCGACCGTCGGCCACCCAAGCCCGAGGCGGCGGTGAACTGCCCCGCGCCGGTCAGCCGGAACACCCGCCCGGCGCTGGCGACGGTGTGCCACCCCGACGCGGTGCTGCGCGTCCACTGCACCCCCGCATTCACCCGTGCGCCGCCTTCGCGCCTGTCAGCCCCGGCAAAACGGTTGAAGCCGAACAGGTTGCCTTCGTCGAACTCGACCAGCGTGCTGTCCTCATTCGGCACATGCCCCGCAGGCGTGGGGCGCGACCAGACCACCTGCACCACGGGTTCGATCACATCGGCGGTTCCCCGCGCATCCACCCGTGCCCAAGGCCAGCGCAGTTCGACCAACGCCGCCGGGGTCACGGTGCGGACATGGCCCGGCCAGCCGGAATCCTGCGAGATCCGATGCAGGTCCATCGTCGCCCCGGCCTCCAACGCCGCAAGCACGCCCGCAGGCCCCACCCAGTCGCGCCGCCAGAAGGCCGCGAGCGTCGCCCGCGCCATATCGCGCCCGATGATGTCGGAATCCGACGCGCGGCGGTGGGCGTGCAGATCAAAGGCCAGCGTGGCCGTGCCACCCACCCCCGGCACCGCGACGCGGCGAACCCAGCCCATATCTGCCGACAGTTGGGGAAGGGTGGCGTTCACCTCACCCGACCTGATCGAATGCACATGCACCAGACGGGCGCCGATGTGTTCGCCCGCCCGGGTGCGGCTGACGACCAGATGACTGTCCAGCCGGTCCTTGTCGGACAGTCCGTAATCACGGAAATAGGCCGGGTCGCTGACCATCTCCGCGGCAAAGCGCAATTC
>JAUXPG010000007.1 GCA_030683915.1 Gemmobacter sp. | reverse complement strand
ATCGTCGACCGCCTGATGGCCGAACTTGGCCCCGATATCGTCACCCCCGGACCGCAAGTGCCCGACCGCAACCGCAAGGATTGGTCCGGCCTGCCGCCGGTCGAACCCGTGGCGCTGATCCGGCCAAGGACCACCGCGCAGGTCGCCGCCGCGCTGCGGGCCTGCAACGACACCGGCACCCCGGTGGTGCCCCAAGGCGGGCTGTCGGGCCTGTGCGGCGGGGCGCATCCGCTGGCGGGCGGTGTCGCACTGTCGCTGGAACGCATGAACCGCGTGCTGTCGGTTGACCCGGCGCAGGCCACGCTGGTCGCGGAATCGGGCTGTGTGCTGCAGGTGGCGCAGGCCGCCGCCGCCGATGCCGGGATGCTGCTGGCGGTTGACCTTGGGGCGCGCGGGTCCTGCACGCTGGGCGGCATCATCTCGACCAACGCGGGCGGCAATCAGGTCTTGCGCTATGGCATGACGCGCGATCACGTGCTGGGCCTGACCGCCGTTCTGGCCGATGGCACCGTGCTGCCCGCCATGAACCGTTTGCTGAAAAACAACGTGGGGCTGGACCTGAAGCATCTGTTCATCGGGGCCGAAGGCACGCTGGGCGTGGTGACCGAAGCGGTGTTCCGCCTGCACCCCCGGCCCAGTCACGGCGCGACCGCCTTTGCCGGGTTGCCCGACAGCACCGCCATGCTGGCGCTGTTGACCCGCGCCCGCGCGGCCCTTGGCCCCGCGCTGGTGTCGTTCGAGGTGATGTGGCCCAGTTTTTATGACATCATGCAGGCCGGGGTGAACGCCGCGCACCCCTTGGCCGGGCGGCATGGCGTTTACGTCATCCTTGAAGCGGGCGGTTTTGACCCCGCGACGCGCGACCGTCTGGAAACCCTGCTGGCCGATGCCATCGAGGGCGGCGTGGTGCAGGATGCCGTCGTCGCTGCGAACCTGCGCGAAGAACGCCAGCTTTGGGCGGTGCGGGAATCCGTGTCGGAGTATCCGCGCATCCTTGGCAAGATCACGCCGTTCGACATTGGCATTCCGCTGGACCGCATGGTGCAGGCGGTTGCTGACCTTGAGGCGAGGGTCAAGGCGCGCTGGCCCGATGCGCAGGCCCTCAGCTATGGCCACATGGGCGACAGCAACCTGCATCTGGTGGTCAATATCCCCTCGGCCGGGGCCGACCAGCCGACCAAGGAAATCAAGGCGCTGGTCTATGACATGACCCGCGATCTGGGCGGCACGGTTTCCGCCGAACACGGCATCGGCACGATCAAGCGCGATGTGATGGGCCACAGCCGCAGCGCGGCGGAGCTCGCGACCATGCAAACGATCAAGGCCGCGCTTGACCCGCGCGGCATCCTGAACCCCGGAAAGGTCTTTGCATGACACCGCTGCGTCAGCGCATCCTCGCGGCCCATCGCGGCGAAGCCCCGGTTTTGCGCGGGCCGTTCCTTGCCGTGCCCTCGGCAATGGTGGTGGAAATCGCCTGCGGGTCGTTCCCCGATTTTGTCTGCATCGACATGGAACACGGGCCCATTTCACCGGAAACCGGCGAGAACATGGTCCGTGCCGCAGGGGCACAAGGGGTTGCTGCGCTGGTGCGCGTGCCGGGGGTGGATGCGGCGGCCATCGGGCAGGCGCTGGACTGGGGCGCAGCCGGGGTCCTGGTGCCCCGGGTGGACAGCGCGGCGGATGCTGCCCGCGCCGTTGACGCCGCGCACTATCCCCCGCAGGGGTCGCGCGGGGCGGGGCCGGGGCGGGCTTCGGGGTATGGCCGCAGTATCGGGCCTTATCTGGACCGCGCGCGGGCGCAGACGGTCGTGGCCGTGCAGGTGGAAACCGTTGCCGGGCTGGATGCGGTGGCCGACATCGCCGCCGTGCCCGGTGTCGATCTGGTGTTCATCGGGCCGGGCGACCTTGGGGTCGGATTGAAGGCAGCAGAGCGCCCGGAAACCGTGGCCGAGGCGGTCGACACCATACTGACAGCCTGCGCGGCCGCCGGGCGGCCCGCCGCGATTTTTGCCATGACGCGCGAAGGTCTGACCCCCCACGCCGGGCGCATCGCGCTGGGAATCGTGGGGTCAGACGCGACGGTGCTGGTGGCCGGGTTCGACGCGACCTTCGGCTGACGACGCGGGGTCAGCCCCGGCCCGCAGGCACAACGCCCGCAGCGACCCAGGCATCAAACGCCGCCAGCACAGCGTCGGAAAACGCAGTGTCGTTGATATGCGCGTCCAGTTCCACAAGCGTGACATTGGGCGGGCAGACTGCGCGCAGTTCGTCACAGAACTCGGCCAGCGCGGCGGGGTCAGACAGCGGGCCGCCCGGCCGGTCCCATTCGTTGCAGCCCTGCACCGGCAGGAACACGCTGACAGGCGCCTGCGCTTGCGCCAGCTTGGCGCAGAGTGCGCGCGCAACCTGCCGGCGCTGCGGGCCATCCAACAGATAACTGGAGATCAGCCGGTTGTGCGCGTGGCTGGGCTGGTCGCGGAATGCCGCCGGCGGCTCGTGCCAGCCAACCACATCCAGCAGGTCGTAACAGCCCGGCGCCACCATCTGCGGCACGCCGTTGCGGCCCGCTGCCGTCATCCGGTCCGGTCCCGCCGAGATGGCGGACCCGAACAGATGGTTTGACACCTCTTGCGGGGCAAAATCCATCACGGCGGCAAACGCGCCCTGCTCGGCCAACAACTCGAACGCGCGCCCCCCCATGCCGGTGGCGTGGAACACCGCGACCTCATAGCCGCGCGCCTCCAGCGCGGGCTTCAGGGTGACCATGTAGCGCAGTACAGTCTTGCCAAAACTGGTCATGCCGATCAGCGGGCGGTCGCGGTTTGGTCGCTCCACCGCGCGGGCAGCGCCCAGAACCGCCCCCGCCGCCTGCGACAGCGACGCCTTGCAGATGGAGTTCAGGCCATAAAGCCCGCCCGCCCACAAGATCATCTGCACGTCCGCCGCCAGCCGGTGCGGCGGGATCATGGGGGAAAAGCTGACGGTGGAGACGATGTATTTCGGCACGCCCAACGGCAACGCGGCGCACAGGTCCAGCGCCAGATCGGTGCCCATGCTCCCGCCCAGCACGATCACCCCGTCAAACCGGCCCTCGGCATGCAGGCGTGCGGCCAGCGCCGCCGCGCCACGCGCCATGATCTGCATGGCGGTGTTTTCATCCTCGGCCGCAATCGCATCGGCAATGCTGGCGCCGCCGGCCCGCGCCACATCGTGCTTGGTCCAGTCTGTCGGTCCATGCGGCTCGCCCAGCACGCTGACATCCATGGTCAGCACCTGCCCGCCCTGCGCCCGGATCACCCCGGCCAGATACGACAGTTCATCGTCCTTGGTGTCATACGTGCCGACGATCAGGATGCGGTCGCCCATCGGGGTGCCTTTCAGAGCTGGATCCACGCGGTTTTCAGATCGGTATACTTGTCCAGCGCGTGCAGTGATTTGTCATGTCCGTTGCCCGATTGCTTGGTGCCGCCCAAGGGCACGGTCGCATCGGCCCCGCCATAGGTGTTGATGTGGACAACCCCGGCGCGGATGGCGCGGATCATGCGGTGCGCGCGCGAGAGGTTCGACGTCCAGACCCCCGCTGCTAGACCGTAATCGGTCGCATTGGCCAGACGCACGGCCTCATCCTCGGTGTCGAACGGGGTGACGGCAAGGACCGGGCCGAACACCTCTTCGCGAAACAGCCGATGTGCGGGCGCGACGTTGGTGACGATGGTCGGGTCCATGTAAAAGCCGCCGGTTTCCGCCCGCACCCGGCCCCCGCCAAGAATGACCTCGCCCCCCTCGCTCCGGGCATCGGCAACAAAACCAAGGTTACCGGCAAGTTGGGTTTCGGAATTGACCGCGCCGATCTGGGTGGTCAGGTCCAGTGGGTTGCCCAGTTTCATCGCCTTTGTCGCCGCCGTCAGATTTGCCACAAAGGCATCATGCACGGACCGCTCCACCAAAAGGCGCGACCCGGCAACGCAGACCTGCCCTGCGTTGCGGAAAATTGCGCCCGCCGCCGCCTTGGCCGCCGCGCCCAGATCGGGTGCATCTGCAAAGACCACGTTGGGCGACTTGCCCCCCAGTTCCAGATAGCAGCGTTTCAGATTTGACCGGGCCGCATAGTCCAGCAGCCTGCGCCCGGTGGCACCCGACCCGGTGAACACCAGAACGTCCACATCCATCGACAGCCCCAGCGCCTCGCCGGTCACGCGGCCGGGGCCGGTGACCACATTGAACACGCCCGGCGGCACCCCGGCCTCCAGCGCAAGTTCCGCCAGACGAAGCAAGGTGAGCGATGCGGTTTCGGCGGGTTTCAGGACGACCGAATTGCCCATTGCCAATGCGGGGGCAATTTTCCACGCCCCGATCATCAGCGGAAAGTTCCATGGCACGATGGCGCCGACCACGCCCACGGGTTCGCGGTGGATCAGCCCCAGCACGCCCGGCGCGGTGGGGGCAATCTCGCCATAAAGCTTGTCGATCGCCTCGGCGTAATAGCGGAAAGTGCCCGCGGCGCTGCCGGGTTCAGCCTTGAGCGCCATGGAAATCTCGGTGCCGTTGTCGCGCACGCCAAGCACGGCCAGTTCAGGCGTGTGGCGTTCGATCAGGTCCGCCAGCCGGTGCAGCACCGCCTTGCGCCCCGCAGGCGCCATGCGCGACCAAACCCCGCTTTCAAAGGCTGCGCGGGCGCTGGCGACTGCCCGGCCCACATCCTGCGCGCTGGCGCTGGCAAGGGTGGTCAACTGCGCGCCATCGATGGGCGAAATCACCGGGGTTTCCCCGCCTTCGCCATCCACCCACCGCCCCCCGATCAGCAACTGGCCACGGGGAACCGGCCGGGTGGCAAGGTCGTCAATGCGGGCCTGATCCATGGGTGGCTCCTTCTTCGGTTCATCATATGAACCATCGGTTTGAAATACATTGACAGGCGCTATCCCCCTCTGTCAAGCTTTGTGGCATGAGCACCGTTTCCAAGGCCCTTGAGCTTTTGCACCTGTTCACCCGTGCCGAACCGCAGGCGGGGCTAAGCGACCTTGCGCGCCGTGCGGGGCTGAACAAGGCGACCTGCCATCGGCTGCTGACCGACCTTGCAACGGCAGGGTTGGTGGAACAGGTCGGGCCCGCGCGGGAATACCGGCTGGGGCCCGCCGTCCTGCGCCTTGCGGCCTTGCGCGAGGATTCGGTGCCGATGCAGACTGCCGCACGCCCGGTCCTTGATGCCCTTGCCGAGTCCACTGGCGAGACCGCGCATCTGTCGCTGCTGGTCGCAGGGCGGTTGCGCGCACTGGCCTTTGCCTATTCCTCGCGCCACGCCACGCGGGTGATGATGTCGGATGCCGATGACCTGCCGTTTCATGCCACCGCTTCGGGTCTGGCCGTGCTGGGCGCACTGGACCACACGTCGCGGGAGGCCGTGCTATCAGCCCCCCTCGCCCGCCTGACCCCGCTCACGGTGACCGACCCCGCAACCGTGCGCGCGATTGCCGTGGCGGCCCGCGCCGAAGGGTATGCCGAAAGCATCGGCGGGCTGGAAACCGATGTGCATTCCTTGGCCGTGCCGCTGTTCGGCCCTGACGCGACCTGTCTGGGCGCGCTTGCGGTGGCCGCACCGGCAAGCCGCATGTCGCCCGGCATGGTGCTGCCCGCGCTGATGCAGGCCGCCCGCACCATCACGACGCAATGGGGCGGCACCGTGCCCGCCGATATCGCTGCCCGCTGGACCGCGGCGGCCTGACTGGGGATGAATCGATGAAAGACGCCAATTACCTCAAGGCCCACAACGCCCGCAGCCTGTGGCACCCGATGACCGCGCCCGCCGACAGTCTGGCCAATCCGCCTACCATCATCACCGGCGCCAGCGGAACGCGCATCCGCGATATTGACGGCCACGAGGTGGTGGACGGCGTGGGGGGGTTGTGGAACGTCAACCTTGGCTACTCCTGCCAGCCGGTGAAGGACGCGATTGCCGCGCAACTGGACCGGCTGCCGTATTATTCCATCTTTCGCGGCACCTCGAACGACTGTGTGATCGAACTGGCCGAGGAGTTGCGCGATTTCTTTGCGCCGGACGGGCTGACGCGTGCGTTCTACACCAGCGGCGGTGGCGACAGCGTGGAAACCGCGCTGCGGCTGGCACGGCAGTATCACAAGATCCGGGGCGAGGCGGGCCGCGTGAAATACCTCAGCCTCAAGAAAGGGTATCACGGCACCCATTTCGGCGGCGCCAGTGTGAACGGCAACGCCAACTTCCGCACGATGTATGAACCGCTGCTGCCCGGCTGCTTTCACATTCCCGCGCCCTACACATACCGCAACCCGTTCAACGAAACCGATCCGGCCCGGCTGGCACAGCTTTGCCTTGCCGCGCTGGAGGATGAGATTGCGTTTCAGGGCGCGGGCACCATCGCAGCCTTCATCATGGAGCCGATCCTTGGCGCGGGCGGGGTCATCCCGCCGCATGCCAGCTTCATGCCCGGCGTCGCCGAAATCTGCCGACGCAACGGGATATTGCTGATCGCGGACGAGGTGATCACGGCATTCGGGCGCACCGGCGCGTGGTCGGGGTCGCGGCTGTGGGGCGTGCAGCCGGATTTCATGGCAACGGCCAAGGCGATCACCAACGGCTATTTCCCCTTTGGCGCGCTGATGATTGCCGAGCATGTGGCGCAGGTGTTCGAAAGCGATGAAACCGGGCGGGCCGCCATTGGGCATGGCTATACCTATTCCGGGCATCCGGTGGGCGCAGCGGCGGCAATTGCCTGTCTGGCCGAAACTCGCCGCCTGAACGTCGTGGACAATGCCGCAGCGCGCGGGGCGCAGCTTTGGGCCGGGATCAACCGGCTGAAGGATCGCTTTGATGTCATCGGCGATGTGCGGGGTGGGCATGGGCTGATGCTGGCCCTGGAAATGGTGGCCGATCGCGGCACCAAGAAACCGGCAGACAAATCCGTGCCCGCCCGCGTGCAACAGGCGGCTTATGGCGCCGGGGCGATGGTGCGGGTGTCGGGGCCGAACATCATCCTGTCCCCGCCGCTGGTGCTGACCGAAGCCGATGCCGACATCATCCTGTCCGCGCTGGAAACGGGCTTCGCCAGCCTCTGACGCGGGGCGAACCCTTCGGGGCTCGGGGCCGACCTGCCATTGCGTGTCCGGCGCGTCATCGGACCTGACGCGACCGCATGCATTGGTCGGCCGCCATTGCCCGACAGGGCCTGCAATGCTATGTGGCCGCTTTGAACATGGGGCGCCACAGGCGCCAGACAGACAAGGAATGGTCATGGCGCAAGATTACATCGTCCGCGATATCGGCTTGGCGGAGTTCGGACGCAAGGAACTGGTGATTGCCGAAACCGAGATGCCGGGCCTGATGGCCTGCCGCGCCGAATTCGGCCCGACCCAGCCCCTGAAGGGCGCACGTATCGCCGGGTCGCTGCACATGACGATCCAGACCGCAGTTCTGATCGAAACGCTGGCTGCACTGGGCGCCGATGTGCGTTGGGCGTCGTGCAACATCTTCTCGACCCAGGACCACGCGGCTGCGGCGATTGCCAAGGGCGGCACCCCCGTCTTTGCAATCAAGGGCGAAAGCCTTGAGGAATATTGGGATTACACCGACCGCATCTTCCAGTTCGGCGGCGAGGGTGGCACCTGCAACATGATCCTCGACGATGGCGGCGACGCCACGCTTTACATCCTGATGGGCGCGCGGGTCGAGGCGGGGGAAACCGACCTTATCGCCGTGCCGACCAGCGACGAGGAAGTGTGCCTGTTCAACCAGATCCGCAAGCGGCTGGCCGCCAGCCCCGGCTGGTTCACCAAGCAGCGCGCCGACATCCGCGGCGTGTCGGAAGAAACGACCACGGGCGTGAAACGGCTTTATGACCTGCACAAGAAGGGCCTGCTGCCCTTCCCCGCGATCAACGTCAACGACTCGGTCACGAAGTCCAAGTTCGACAACAAGTATGGCTGCAAGGAATCGCTGGTCGATGGCATCCGCCGCGCGACCGACACGATGATGGCCGGCAAGGTCGCCGTGGTCTGCGGTTATGGCGATGTGGGCAAAGGCTCGGCGGCATCCTTGCGCGGTGCCGGAGCGCGCGTGAAGGTCACCGAATGCGACCCGATCTGCGCGTTGCAGGCCGCGATGGACGGCTATGAGGTGACGCTGCTGGAGGATGAGGTGGCCACCGCCGACATCTTCATCACCACCACCGGCAACAAGGACGTGATCCGCATCGAGCATATGCGCGCGATGAAGGACATGGCGATCGTCGGCAACATCGGCCACTTCGACAACGAAATCCAGGTTGCCGCGCTGAAGAACCACAAGTGGACCAACATCAAGGATCAGGTGGACATGATCGAGATGCCTTCGGGCGCCCGCATCATCCTGCTGTCCGAAGGGCGCCTGCTGAACCTTGGCAACGCTACCGGC
This sequence comes from Gemmobacter sp., assembly GCA_030683915.1. Lineage (GTDB taxonomy): Bacteria > Pseudomonadota > Alphaproteobacteria > Rhodobacterales > Rhodobacteraceae > Wagnerdoeblera. Next base: position 18,426 of record JAUXPG010000007.1, on the reverse strand, counting down.
CACCCGTCCTTCGTGATGTCGGCCAGCTTTACCAATCAGGTCCTGGCGCAGATCGAACTCTGGACCAAAGGCGACCACTACAAGCCCGGCGTCTACATCCTGCCCAAGGCGCTGGACGAAAAGGTGGCCCGCCTGCATCTGGACCGGATCGGCGTGAAGCTGACCAAACTGCACCCCGAACAGGCCGCCTATATCGGCGTCACCGCCGAAGGCCCGTTCAAGCCGGAACATTACCGCTACTGAGCGGTCATTCCAGCAGCGCGGCCAAGGCCTTTCGGTCGATGGCCGCGATCAGCGCCCCGGCGGCAGCCGGGGTCGCGTGGCCATTCACCTGCACCTCGGCCCTGTGCGACACGGCCGCGGTCAGCCGCAGGCCGTTGGCCACATCGAAATCCTTGCCGACTGGGCGGCTCAGGTGGCTTTTGCCTTCCGGGCGCGTTCGGTTGATCATCTGGATGCCCCCCACAGTCAGCGCCTCGATCACATCGCCGGTGCCCGCTTCGCGCTTCACTTCGGCGCGCAGGGTCTGGCGCCAAGCCAAGCTGTCGTCCTTCGGGCCGAACGCCGCACCGGCGCTGCGAAACTTCAGCGTAACCGACAGATAGTCGCCATTTCCGGCCAGATACACCGCCTGAGCCCGCAGGTCGGCATGCTCGGGTGTCGGGCTCGCCTCGGAGATGAACTGTTCCAGCAGGCCAATGCCCTTGTTCTCCGACAACGGCAGGGCATCGGGCAGGAGCGCCCAATCTGCCGCCAGCCGCTCCAGCGCGCCCGGGTTTCCCGCATCGGCACCTGTCACCCGCAGCCATCCAGCAGGGGCAGGCGGCAGGAACTCGGCAGGCAGGGTGCGCGGCACCGGCGGCTCGGCCGGGGTGCCGCTGACAAAGGCGGTCAGACGGTCGAACAGGCCGGGGGCAGTTGGCGGGGCGACGCTGCGTGCGGCGACCATCACGATACCGGCAGTTTCGGATGGGGGCGCAACGGCATCGGCCGCAACCACGGGCGGCGCGGCCACCGTGGCGACCACGGCCACGGGTCCGGCCGGATCCAGCGGCAACAGCCCGGCAACGCGCGCCGAAAGCCCCGCGACCGCCGAACCCGCACCCGGCAGCATCATCGCACCGCCCGCCACAATCCCCAGCCCGACCATAAACACGATGCGGGCCACCGGCAGCTTGCGGCGCGGCGCCGGGTCCTCGGCGGGCGGCGCAGGCGGCTGGTCCGGCGGCGCGGCCACCGGGTTTCGCGGCAAGCGCGCGGCAGCGGGCGCCGGCGGCAGCACGTCGCGCGCCTGATGCTCGGCTTCCTTCAAACGCGCAAGACGATCTTCGAACGTCGGATGTTTGCGAAGCGGCATATGGCAACCCTGTTTGCTTGCGCCCGGCAGCAGGCGTCAATCCGGGTGTCACAGAACAGTCCGGCGCCTTTCCGGCAGGATCGGTGCTTTTCCGTGGCGGGCGCCCTGCAAGAGGGGGAGATGCCCCGCAATTTTCCCTTTGTGGCTTGACGCGCTTCTTTTATCGTCACGCCACCGCGTCACCCGACGCAGGCCCGATTTACATGTAAACAATGGTGGACAACGATGAGCAAGCGGGACGACCTGATCGCAAAATATGCCGATGACCTGCGCACCAAGTGCAAGATTGAACCGGACATGGACCTGCTGAAAAAGGTCACCATCGGGTGCGGCCCGGCGATCTATAACGCGGACAGCTCTACCGTCGCCGCCTCTCAGCCTGCCGAACTTGACACGGTCAAGACAAATTTCCTGATGAAGAAACTGGGTTTGCCAGATGGCCCGGCGCTGATGGACGGCATCAACGCCGCCATCGAAACCTATGGCAAGTCCGAGCGGAACAAGCACCGCGCGGTGTTCTACTACCTGCTGGTCAAGCAGTTCGGCAAGGAAGCCGTCTACGGCTGACCCCGCAGCGGGGATTTGAGCCAAATCCGTCGCATACGGCGTTTGGCGCCGGGCGGGGAAAAGCGTATCAAGGTCATGTGGCCAGGATGGCCGGACCTTATTCTTTTCCCGTGGTGCGAAGGGTGCGCTTGGGTGTGAAGGGGGGCTCCGGTGCGCCGGGGCCCCCAATTTTTCCCGACAGGTTCCGACTACCGCAGCATGGTCATCGGGTCGACGCTGTCGCCGCCGCGCCGCACCTCGAAATGCAGGAACGGCGGGTTGCCCGCACGGACCTTGCCGATCTGCTGGCCGCGCGTGACGCGGGCATCCTTGGCGACGGTGATGCCATCGACGTTGGCATAGACGGTCAGCAGGTTGTCGGCATGGCGAATCACCACGATCGGCACCTGTTCGGTGTCGCGGGTAATGGCGGCGACCGTGCCTTCGGCAGCCGCGCGCACCGGGCTGCCCGCCGCCGCGCCGATGCCGATGCCGTCATATCGGCCCTTCTGATAGGCGCGGATCACCGCGCCATCGGCGGGCATTGCCAATTTTCCTCCTGCGGTGACCGGCAAGGCAGGGGAAGGCGGTGCACCGGCAGGGTTGCCCCCCCCGGCGCGCACCGGGTTTTCGGCAGGCAGCGGGCGTGCGGCAGACGGCGGTTCCGGCGTGGGCGACCCGGTGCCGGGCGGCACGGCGGCGGGTTCCACCCGCATCGGCGGCCGGGCATCAGCCGACGGCGGAATAAGCAGCGTCTGGCCTTCGCGCAGCGACAGGTCCGCCGGAAGGCCGTTCCACTCCGCCAACGCGCGCGGGGTCACGTTGTAAAGCCGCGCCACGGTATAGGCGGATTCCCCGCGCTTGACCTTGTGGCGAACAGGCTCCTTCCCGATCTGCCCTGCCGGGCGCGGCGCCGCTGCCGCCGGCGCGGCGGCAGCAGGTGCGGCGGGCGCGACCCGGTCCAGCGCCGTGGTGGCAATGGCACCCACATCAACCGTACCCGGCGCGGAGGGCAGCACCGGCCCCGGACTTCCCGTCGCGGGCGAAGGTTCGGATACACGGCCCGGCAGGACCAGAACCTCGCCTCCGCTCAGCGGCAGATCGGGCTGCAGCGCGTTCACCCGGCCCAGTTCCGCCGCACTGGTGCCCAGCCGCCCGGCGATGGCCTGCACCGTGTCACCGCGCCCCGCCACCACCACCTGATACCCCGGATACGAGATCACGCCGCGATTGTCCGCTTGCGGGCGCGGCGCCGTGGCGTTGCGCGCGGCATCCGCGGTGTTGCCCGCCGAAGGCGCGCGCAGGTCCCAGTCGAACCGGCCATCAGGTGTGGAGCAGGCTGACAGCGCCAGGGCAATCGCGGTCAGCGTCAGGGGAAGGCGGGAAAAGGAAACGGGTGTCATTGCTCTGCCTCGTGAAATGGCCGGGCTGATCCCGGCGCTGGTGTCGCCCGCGCTGGCGGCGGGCTGGTCAATCGGCGGCGACCCCTTCGACCAGCGGCACGAACCGCACCGGCCTGAGATCTTCATAGTCGAACCTGCGCTCGTCCAGCCGATGGATGCGGACGAGCTGCTGCACGGTGTCGGACTGCCCGACCGGCAGCACCATGATACCCCCGATCCGCAACTGCTCCAAGAGGGTCGGCGGCGGGTCTTCGGCGGCGGCGGTCACGATGATGCGGTCAAACGGCGCCTGATCGCCGAACGGGGCGTGGGTGAGGGCGGTGGCCGGGCTGGCCACGAACGCTTCGGCAGGCGGGCGGGCAACAGGCCAGCCGGCATCGCGGCGCGCAAGGCAGCCGTCGCCGGTGCGGGCCACTATGTTGTGCAGGCCCAGCCGCACGAACACCTCCGACGCGTCGCGCACCAGCGCGCGGTGGCGGTCCACGGTATAGACCCGCCGCGCCATCTGGCTGAGCACCGCCGCCTGATACCCCGACCCGGTTCCAACCTCGAGCACGATGTCCCGGGGGCCTACCTGCAACGCCTCGGTCATCAGGGCCACCACCGACGGCTGGCTGATCGTCTGGCCGCAACCGATGGGAAGCGGCATGTCCTCATAGGCGCGTTCGGCAAAGTGCCCGCGCACGAAGACGCCACGGTCGATGCGCTCCATCGCCTGCAACACCCGCTTGTCGGTGATGCCGCGTGACCGCAGCGCGAAAAGAAAGCGCATCTTGCGCTCGGCAAGGGGTTCGGTGTTGTCCTCCGGCCCCTCGGCTTCGGTCATGCGAAATGCGCCTCCAGCTCTGCCAGCCGGTCATGGGCCGTCAGGTCGCAGCGCATCGGTGTGACCGACACATAACCATCCAGATTGGCCGCCGCATCGGTGCCCGGTTCGGTCGGCGCGTGTTGCGGCCCGCCCTTGATCCACAAGAACCGCCGCCCCGACGGCGAACGGTGCGGCTCCACGCCAAAGGAGGTGTCGCGCCGGAACCCTTGCGCGGCGACGCGCATGCCCTTGACCTTGGCCGCCGGAACCGGGGGGAAGTTGACGTTGTAAAACAGCCGGTAATCCGCGCCTTGATCCCAGAGGCCGGCCTTGAGGATGGCGCGCACCACTTCGGTGCCGTGGGCGCGGGCGGTTTCGAATTCGTCGGTCAGATCCATGGTCTGCGGTCCCAGATACTGCGACAGCGCAATCGCGGGGATGCCTTGCAGCGCCGCTTCCATCGCGCCGCCGACGGTTCCCGAGTAAAGCGTGTTCTCGGCCGAGTTGTTCCCCCGGTTCACGCCCGACAGCACCAGATCGGGGCGCGCGCCCTCCAGCACGTCATAAAGCCCGGCCAGCACGCAGTCTGCCGGCGACCCTTCGGCGGCATAGCGGCGCAGCCCCAGCCGGGCCACCATCATCGGGCGGGTATAGCTGATGCAATGCGCCACGCCCGATTGTTCAAACGCGGGGGCGACCGTCCAGACCTCGCCGTCGGGGCCTGCAATGGCGTCGGCGATGGCGGTCAAGACCTCCAGCCCCGGAGCGTTGATGCCGTCGTCATTGGTCAGAAGAATGCGCATGGGTCCGCCTTGTATCACCTTTGCCCCTGCTTAACGCGGATTGCGGCAAAAGGGAATCAGGCCGTGGGCGGAATCGGCAGTCCGGGCCACGGAACACATGACCCGGACAGCACGATCCGGTGCGGTCAGCGCATCCGCAGCGCGCCGTCCAGCCGGACGGTTTCGCCGTTCAGATAGCCACATTCCACCATGAAGCGCGCCAGCCGGGCATATTCCGCCGGGTCGCCCAGCCGCTTGGGAAAGGTCACGTCGGCGGCAAGTTGCACCTGCGCCTCTTCGGGCAGGCCCAGCAGCATCGGCGTCAGGAACAGGCCGGGGGCGATGGTGTTGATGCGGATGCCGTTCTGCGCCAAGTCGCGCGCTATGGGCAGGGTCATGCCTGCAACGGCGGCCTTGGACGCGGCATAGGCCGCCTGCCCCTTTTGCCCGTCAAAGGCCGCGATCGAGGCGGTGTTGACGATCGCGCCGCGTTCGCCATCCACAAGCTCGTTCCCGGCCATGTCCGCGGCTGCCAGCCGGATGCAGTTGAACGTGCCCACAAGGTTGACGTCGATCACCTTGCGGTAGCGCGCCAGATCGTGCGGGCCGTCACGGCCAAGCGTCTTTTCGCCAATGGCGATGCCCGCGCAATTGACGAGCGCGTTCAACCCGCCCATCGCCGCGCGCGCCGCTGCGATGCCCGCCGCAACCGAGGCTTCGTCGGTGACATCGACGCCCACACAGGTGGCTCCGATTTCGGCGGCAAGTGTTCCGCCCCGCTCGGTGTCGCGGTCGAAAATGGTGACTTCCGCGCCACCTTCACGAAAGGCCCGCGCCGTGGCGGCGCCAAGGCCCGATGCCCCGCCGGTGACGATGGCTTTGACGGACGCAATCTGCATGGGTTTCTCCCCCCGGAACTGAACGCTTGTTCAGATGTGCCCTGCATCTGCCCCGGTGTCAAAAGGAAACCGGGCCGGAAACGCAGTCCGGCGGTTGTTTCCACCCAGCCCCTTTTCGCGCCTGACACCTGCGCATAGGGTCGGAGCGCAGTTTGCATGGACCGTTCCGGCATGACCAACCCCTTTCTCCGACTGGCCGGGTCCGGTCTGTTTGCCCGGGCGTTGCGCGGATCGGCGATTGTCGCCATGGGCTATGTCGGCGGGCAGGCGATGCGGCTCGTGTCCAACCTTGTCCTGACGCGCCTGCTGTTCCCCGAGGCGTTCGGCCTGATGGCGTTGGTCACGGTCGTGATGATCGGGCTGACCATGTTTTCCGATGTGGGCATCGGCCCCGCCATTCTGGGTGACCGGCGCGGTGATGACCCCCGTTTCCTTGACACCGCCTGGACCATTCAGGCGCTGCGCGGCGGGCTGCTTTGGGGGGTGACCTGTGCGCTGGCCTTTCCGCTGGCTTCGTTCTACCGCGCGCCCGAACTGGCGCACCTGTTGCCGGTGGCCGGGCTGACGTTGCTGATTGCCGGGTTCAACCCCACGCGGATCGAAACCGCCAACCGGCATCTGGCGTTAGGCCGGGTGACGGCGCTCGACCTGCTGGCACAGGCGGCCGGGATCGGGGCGATGATCGGGCTTTCCATTGCAACGCATTCGGTCTGGGCGCTGGTCTGGGGCAACATCATCGGCGCACTGGTCAAGCTTGGCCTGACAACCGCCTACCTGCCCGGCCACCGAAACGGGTTCGGCTGGGACGGGGCCGCAGCCGGAGGGTTGATCCGGTTTGGCGGCTGGATCTTCTTGTCCACCGCCTGCGGTTTTCTGTTGATGCAGGGCGACAAGGCCATTCTGGGCCGGTATCTGACGCTGACCAGCCTTGGTGTCTACAACATCGGGTATTTCCTCGCCTCGTTTCCGATGCTGCTGGTGGCGGCGGTGGTGGGGCGCATCTTTATCCCGGTTTACCGCGAGGTGGCGGCGGACGGGTCGGCCCCGGCGCGCCGCCGGCTGCGCCGCATGCGGTTCGGCATGACCGCGCTGGTGTTCACCCTGCTGGCGGCAATGGCGGTGCTGGGGGTGGCGCTGGTGGGCGTGCTTTATGATGCGCGGTATGCGGCGGCTGGGGCGGTGGTGGTTGCCATCGCCTGTGTGCAACTGCCGCAGATGGTGATGGCCACCTACGACCCCGCAGCACTTGCCGCCGGCGATTCGCGCAGATTCTTTCTGGTGTCCGCCTTGCGGGCCGGGGCGCAGACCGTGCTGTTTCTGGCGGGTGCCGAATTGGGCGGGCTGCCGATGGCGCTGGCGGGGCAGGCGCTGGCTGCTGTGCTGGCCGCGCCGGGCACCATATGGCTGGCGCGGCGCCACAAGGTACACGACCCGCTGCATGACACGGTCTTTGCGGCAATGTCGGTGGCATTGACGGTTTTCGTGCTATGGCTGCACGCACCTGCGCTGGCGACCCTGCGCTTGCTTTAAGACCCGTGTTTGTGTGTGACTGTTCAGGGTTGGTTAAGATCGCCATGCGCAAATTCCGGGAACGAACATCGGCACAGGTCGAACATGGGTCACGTCAGGTCAAAGCCGCAGCGCGGCGCAGCCAAGGTCGCCGCCTCGGGGCGAAGTGCCCGCGTGGTGGGGGTTCTGGCCCGCGCCCTTGCCGCCCCGGTGGCCCGTGCGGATGACTCGATCAACTTGATTCTGTCCGAAATGGGCGCCTTCGGGCACGTCGACCGCGCTTATGTCTTTCAGACCAAGCCCAACGAGCTGCTCGACAATACCCATGAATGGTGCGCCGCCGGCATCGAGCCCATGATCGATGTCCTGAAGGACCAGTCGACCGACATCATCGCCCCCTGGCGCGAGGGGTTTGAACGAGGCGAGGTGTTTCATGCGCCGTCGGTCGCGGCGCTTCCGCTCGGTTCGCTCATCCGCGAAGTGCTTGAAATGCAAGGCATCCAGAGCGTTATTCTGGTGCCGTTCCGGATTGAAGGCAAGATGAGCGGCTTTGTCGGCTATGACGCCGTGCGCCAAGAACGGCAATTTTCCGATGATGAAATCAGCATCCTCACCGCGATGGCCGGCGCCATCGGTACGCTCCTTGCGCGGGCCGAGACTGACCGCGCCATCCGCCGCACACAGGCCGAACTGGAAACCGCGCGCAACCGGCTGGCGGCGACCATGCAGGCGCTGCCCGACCTGATTTTGGAATTCGATGCCGACGGGCGGTATACGGCGGTGCACACCGGCGCGCCGGAACTCCTGTTCGCCCACGAGGACCTGATGCTCGGGCGGCTTTTGGAAGAGGTTGTTCCGACAGAAGCCGCCGCAATGACCCGTCGGGCCATGTCCGAGGCGCGGGCGCATGGACGGTCCTCCACCTATCGTTATGCCCTGACGACCAAGGGCGCGACCCGCTGGTTCGAGGCATCGGCCGCGGTGCGCGCCTCGGAAATACCGGGGGCAGACCCCGGCTATGTCTTTGTCGTGCGCGATGTGACGGCCGATCAGGCGCGGCGTGAGGAACTGACCCGCCTTGGTCAGGTCGCCCAGCACATGACCAACTTTGTCGTCATCACCGACAGCGATCAACGCGTGGTCTGGGCAAATCCTGCGTTCGAGGCGCGGTCAGGCTTTGACCTCGCCGAAATCCGGGGCCGTTTTGCCGGGGAACTGACCCGATACGAGGAAACCGACCCGGCCACCATTACCACCATCAGCGCTGCACTGGCGCGGCGCGAATCGATCCACGCGGAAATCCTGAACCGTGATCGGTTCGGCACGCCATACTGGATCGACATGAACATCCATCCGATGACCGATTCCCAAGGCAGGCCATCGGGCTTTGTTTCGGTCGAAACCGACATCACCGACCGCAAGCGGCAGGAACTGCGGCTGGAAGAACTGGCGCGCGCCGCCGTATCGGCACGGGTGCAACTGGAAACCGCCATCGAATCGCTGCCCGACGCCTTTGCCATCTATGATGCAGACGATCGACTGACCCTGTTCAACCAGCGCTATCTGGAATATTTCCGCCCGGTCGCCGATCTGCTGGTTCCCGGCGCGCGCTACGAAGACGTGCTGCGCGAAGGGATCGCACGGGGGCTCTACCTTGATGCCAAGGGCCGCGAGGAGACCTGGATCGCCGAGGTCATGGCCGCCCACAACAGCCAGCACCACGAACGCGAATTGCAGCTTGCCGATGGCCGCTGGATTCGCACGGTGGAAATGGCCATGCCCGACGGTGGACATGTCGGCATGCGCATCGACATCACCGCGCTGAAGAACGCCGAAACCCGGCTACAGGATATCATCGCTGCCGCCGCTGCTGGCACATGGGAATGGGATCTGACCACCCGCAGAAACACCATCAACGACCGCTGGGCCGAAATGCTGGGCTACACCCGCGCCGAACTGGAAGCTGACAACGACGGCCATTGGCAACGCCTGTTGCACCCCGACGATGCCACGCGGGTGGCCAACGACATAGAACGCGCATTCCACGGCGCGGCCGGCCAGTTCGAAACCGAATTCCGCCTGCGCCATCGCCTTGGGCACTGGGTGAACATCCTGTCGCGCGGTCGCGTCAGCCGGCGGGGGCCCGGTGGCGAGCCGCTGGAAATGGTCGGCGCCCATGTTGATGTGACCGCGCTGAAACGTGCGCAGCAGCGGATGGAACAGATCATCCGCGGCGCTTCGGTGGGCACCTGGGAATATGATGTCCGTGCCGGGCTGAATTCGGTGAATGATCTTTGGGCCGAAATGCTCGGTTATTCCAAGGCCGAGGTCGAGGGCATGACCATCGACGCCTGGCGCGCGCTGGTCCACCCCGATGATCTGGCGCGGATGGACCTGCCTGACCTGCTGCCCGGGCAAGAAGCGTTCGAGGCCGAACTCCGCATGCGGCACCGCGACGGCCATTGGGTCTGGATGATGTCGCGCGGGCAGGTCGCCCAGCGCGACGAAACCGGGCGCGCCGTTCTGATCACCGGCATCCACATAGACATTTCCGACTCCAAGGCGCGCGAAGCGGCTATGACCGCCGCCTACGAACGCCTGCGCGCCGCGCTTGCCGATCGGGATGCCGCGCAGCAGCGCTTTGCCGATATCGCCAATGTCTCGGCGGACTGGTTTTGGGAAACCGGAGTGGATGACTGCTATACTTTTCTCTCCGGCAGCTATCAGAGACAGACCGGCATTGACCCGGCGCAGGTTCTGGGCACCTCCGGGTGGCTCTGCGCCGAACTTTACCCCGAAACCCGCGACAGCGCCGATTGGGGTTGGCTGCGCGAACGGTTCCGCAACAAGGAACCGTATCAGGATTTCGTGTTCCGGCTGCCGGCACATGCCACCGGAGGCCGGGACATGTGGATACGCACCAGCGGCGTGCCGTTCTATTCCGCCGAGGGTGCTTACATGGGCTACCGCGGGGTGTCGTCGGATGTGACCCTGCTTTATACCGCCAAGGAACGGGCCGAGGCGGCCAACCGCGCCAAATCGCAGTTCCTCGCGAACATGAGCCACGAGATCCGCACGCCGCTGAACGGCGTTCTGGGCATGGCTGAACTTCTGTCGGACGCGCTGAGCGACCCGGTGCACCGTCAGATGATCGAAACGATCCGGGAATCGGGCGAAGGGCTGTTGAACGTCCTCAACGACATCCTCGATCTTGCAAAGGTCGAGGCCGGCAAGCTTGATCTGGAGACCGTGCCCTTCGTGCCGCGCGATCTGGCGGCGAAGGTCGAGGCGATGTATTCGCTGCGCGCGCAGGACAAGGGGCTGTCGTTTTCTGTGTTGTGCGATGCGGGCGCGGCCGCCGCACGGCTGGGTGACCCCCATCGCACGCTGCAGGTGCTGCACAATCTGGTCAACAACGCGATCAAGTTCACCCACGAAGGCGAAATCACGGTGACGGTCCGCGCCCGCCGTGGCGAACCCTTGGTGATCGAGGTGGCCGATACGGGTATCGGGATGACGCCCGAGCAACTGGCCCGCGCGTTCGAAGATTTCGAGCAGGCCGACGGGGCGGTAACCCGCCGCTACGGGGGCACGGGGCTTGGCCTTTCGATCTCGCGTCGACTGATCGCGCTGATGGGCGGGCAGATCGCTGTAACCAGCACCCCGGGCAAAGGCACCGTGATGCGTCTGGACCTGCCCTTGCCGATGGCCGACACCGCGCCATCGGTGCCCGAGGATACCCCGGCGCCCACGCCGTCAGTGGCCGGGTTGCGCGCGCTGGTGGCCGATGACAACGCCACAAACCGGCTGATCCTGAAGGCGATGCTCGGCGCGCTCGGCATTCAGGCGACCATGGCCGAAGATGGGGCAAAGGCAGTCGCGGCCTTCCGCCCCGGTGCGTTCGACATGCTGCTGCTGGATATCTCGATGCCCGAGATGGACGGCATCGCCGCCCTGGCTGCCATCCGCCGCATGACGGCCGAAGCGGGGTTGCCCATGCCGCCCGCCATTGCCGTCACAGCGAACGCAATGAAACACCAGATCGACGGGTATTATGAAGCCGGGTTTGACGGATATGTCGGCAAACCGTTCCGCCGCGATGATCTGGCGTCGATGTTGGCGCGGGTGGCCGTTGTGCCGGGCGCCGCGACCGCCTGACGGCGGCCTCCGGGCGCCGTCAGCACCCGGTTCCCTTGACCACCACGCCCACGGTCCGCGCGAGGATGGCCAGATCGGTGGCAAGGCTCAGGTCGCGCTCATAGGCGGCGTCGAAATGCGCCCGGGCGGCAAAGGTGGTCTTGTTGCGCCCGGCGGTCTGCCAGTAGCCGGTGATGCCCGGGCGCAATTCGTAATAGGCCGCGCTCGGGTAAAGCGGGGTCTGACACGGCATCATCGGACGCGGGCCGACAAGGCTCATATCGCCAACAAGGACGTTCCACAATTGTGGCAATTCATCCATCGATGACTTGCGCAAAAAATGTCCGAACGCCGTCACGCGCGGGTCGTCGCGCAGCTTCTGCGTCTCGTCCCATTCGCGGCGCGCCTCGGGGTTTGAAGTCAGGTGCCCGGCCATCCGCGCGTCGGCATCCACGACCATGCTGCGCAACTTCCACATCCGGAACACGCGGCCGCCCTTGCCGACCCGGCTTTGCGTGTAAAACGGGCTGCCCCCGTCCAGAGCGACAGCGCACGCCATGATCATCACCAGCGGCACAACGAAGGGCGCGGCCAAAATTACAAGAAACACATCGAGAAACCGCTTGAATCCAAGACGATACGCGCCGCGTCTGCGATATGACGTATCCTCGGACCCACCAGACCCAACGCCATCGGGCAGGTCGGCATCCGTATCGAAGCGTCCGATGTTGATCGTCATTGTGGCTCTCTTTGCAACAGTCTCGGGCTACCGCGCCAGTTCCGTCAGGCAAACCACCCTTGCGCGCGTCTGAAAAACGCGCCGTTCAATGCTGAAACACCGGGGGTTTTGGCAGCCTTTCGTATACGGGTCAACGGTCACTCTTACCCTGTCAGCTTACCCGTTCGCCGGTGTGAAGCGAATGGGAAAACCGGCGCGCAGCTCCCGGATCGACCACGGTGAACCGCCCATTCACCATCATTTTGTCGCCGCAATGTCGCCGCAATCTGCGTGCGCACAACCCTTGGGCGAAATAGGCTTGACGCCTCCGGGCGCCCGAAGGGGTGATTCGGCGGAATGGTTCGCCGGCGAGGTGCAAGGGCGGCGGGCGCCAGATGCCCAAAAGCCGGGCAATCACGCCCGGCCCGCTTCAAGCCATTGTTTCGTAAACCGCGGTTAACCGCGAAGCGTCAGTTGCGGGCGACCGACAGTCCGTCATCCGACGACACCACCCGGTGGATCGCCTGCCGCAGACCCGCGGTCAGCAACGCCAGTGCCACCCCGGCCATGCCGCCCAGGATGTAAAAGGCGAAGGCAAGCGCAAGGCCATGCCCCGCCACCAAAGCGGCCCCGAACGATGCAATCGCCGTGATGAGGCCGATCAGGATGGATGCCATGGCCATGTGGTGTCTCCCTCGGGGTCGAAGCGCGATGGGCTCACGATCTCCCCGGAATACGGCGAAAAATTGGCGCTGATCGTGCATTCCGGGGGCATCTGACGGGGCCACCCCCCCCGCCCCACTCTTTCAGACGTGTGGCACCCGACAACATATGGTAGAACCGGCCGTCACCTCATCGAAATGTCGCCGGTTCGGGTTGACTTGGCGGCGCTTCGGCGAAACGATGCGCCCATCGCCCACAGGACGGAGCCCCCCTTGCGATTCACCCGCCTGCGCCTGAACGGCTTCAAAAGCTTTGTCGACCCGACAGAACTGGTGATCGCCGACGGCCTGACCGGCGTGGTGGGGCCGAACGGGTGCGGCAAATCCAACCTGCTCGAGGCGCTGCGCTGGGTGATGGGCGAAAATCGCCCGACCGCCATGCGCGGCGGCGAGATGGAAGATGTGATCTTTGCCGGCGCCGCGACCCGTGGCGCGCGCCATTTCGCCGAGGTCGCCATCAGCATCGACAATGCCGACCGGCTGGCGCCCTCGGGCTTCAACGATTCCGATGTGCTGGAGGTCAGCCGCCGCATCACCCGCGACGCCGGGTCGGCCTATCGGGCCAATGGCAAGGAGGTGCGCGCCAAGGACGTGCAGATGCTGTTCCTTGATGCCTCGACCGGCGCGCATTCCCCGGCACTGGTGCGGCAAGGCCAGATTTCGGAGCTGATCAACGCGAAACCGCGCAGCCGCCGGCGGGTGCTGGAAGAGGCCGCCGGAATTTCCGGCCTTTATCAGCGCCGCCATGAGGCGGAATTGCGCCTGACCGCGACCGAGGCCAACCTTGTCCGCGTGGATGACGTGCTGGAGCAGATGGCCCAGCAGCTTGCCACCTTGGCACGGCAGGCCCGACAGGCGGCGCGCTACCGCGAAATCGGGGCCGAACTGCGCCGGACCGAAGGGTTGCTGCTGTATCGACGCTGGCACGAGGCGGATGCCGCCCGCATGGAGGCGCTGCGACAGCTGACCGAGGCCATTCACCTTGCGTCCGCTGCGGAAGGTTCAGCGCGGCAGGCCGGGCGCGACCGTCAGGCCGCCGACGACCGCCTGCCCCCCCTGCGCGAAGAAGAGGCGATTGCCGGCGCCCTTCTGCAACGCTTGTTGGTTCAGCGCGATGCGCTCGCGGATCAGGACAGCCGCGCGCGCGAGGCGGTGGAGACGCTCCGCGCCCGCATCACCCAGTTGCAGCGCGATTCCGAACGCGAATCCGCGCTGAACCGCGATGCCGCCGAAACCATCGCCCGGCTGGAGTGGGAGCTTGACCAGCTTGCCCGCGCGCAAGACGGCGAATCCGACCGGCTGGACGAACTGGCCGACCGCGCCCGCGACGCCGCATCCGAACTTGCGGTGCGCGAAAGCGATCTGGCAGAGGCAACCGAAGATGCCGCCCGCCTGTCGGCCCGCCACCAATCCGCGCTGCGGATGCTGCAAGATGCCGGGATAGCGCTGGAAAAGGCCCGCACCGAAGCCGCCCGCGCCGAATCCACCGTGCAGGTCGCCGAACAGGGGCTGGAGCGCGCCACCGAGGATCAAGCGGAAGCCGAGGAGGCGCATGCCGAGGCGCTCGCTGCCGCCGAAGACGCCGAGGCGATGCTGGCCGAGGCCGAGGCGGCGCGCGCCGAAGCCCAGACCCGCGAGGCCGAGGCCCGCGCCGCCCGGTCCGCCGCCGAAGGCGAGGCAAACGCCCTGCGCGCCGAGGTCGCGGCGCTGGGGCGGCTTATGGAGCGGGAATCGCAAGCCGGGCATCAGGTGCTTGACCTTTTGTCGGTGGAACCGGGGTATGAGGCCGCCTTGGGCGCCGCCCTGGCCGACGATCTGCGCGCCCCGGAAATTGCCGCCGACGCGGCGTCGGGCTGGGTGCGCCTGCCGGATTATGACGATACCGCGCCCCTGCCCCCCGGTGCCGCGCCGCTGGCGCCGCATGTGGGTGCGCCGGATGTGCTGAACCGCCGTCTGGGCCAGATCGGACTGGTCGCGCGGACCGACGGGGCGCGGTTGCAGCCAGCCTTGCGCCCCGGCCAACGGCTGGTGTCGCTGGAAGGCGATCTTTGGCGGTGGGATGGGTTCCGCGCGGGCGCCGAGGATGCGCCATCTGCGGCGGCCCTGCGGCTGCGGCAATTGAACCGGCTCGTGCAGCTGAAACGCGATCTGGAGGAGGTGTCGGCCCGCGCCGATGGTGCCCGCGCCGCCCATGAATCGCTGACGGCCCGCCTGTCGGAAACGAACCGTGCCGACCAGATGGCACGCGAGGCCCGCCGCGCCGCCGACGCCCGCGTCACCGAGGCCAGCCGCGCCCTGTCGCGCGCCGAGGCGGACCGCTCCATCCTTGGCGGCAGGCTGGAATCCGCGCGCCTGACGCTTGCGCGCACCCGCGCCGAGGCCGAAGATCTGGCCGAACGTCTTGCCGAAGCGCAGGACACCGCCGCAGACCTGCCCGACCTGACCGAAGCGCGGGCGATCGTGGAATCGCTGAAATCCACCGTCGAGGCCGCGCGCCTGACCATGATCGCCCGTCGCTCGGCCCATGACGAGGCGCGTCGCGAAGGCGAGGCCCGCACCCGGCGGCGGCAAGAGGTGACAAAGGAACTGTCCGGCTGGCGCCTCAGGCTCGACACGGCCGAAAAGCGCGCCGCCGAACTGGCGGACCGCCGCGAAACCGCCGAGGACCAACTGGCCGAGGCCGCCGCCGTGCCCGCCGAAATCGCGGCACGGCGCGAAGACCTGGCCGAGGCGCTTGCCGCCGCCGAAGCCCGCCGGGCCGCCGCACAGGATGCGCTGTCCGCCGCCGAAGCCGCCTTGCGCGCCGCGCAGGAGGCCGAGCGCACTACCGAACGCACCGCCGGCGAAGCCCGCGAAACCCGCGCCCGCGCCGAAGCTCGCGCTGACGCGGCCAAGGACGCCGCAGCACAGGCCGCCGCCCGCGTGCAGGATGAAACAGGCGAGGCGCCTGGCGCCCTGTTGGACGCGCTGCGCGTCGATCCGGCCGCCATTCCGCCCGCCGACACACTGGACCTTGAAGCCCAGCGCCTGCGCCGCGCGCGCGAAGCGCTGGGCGCGGTCAACCTGCGCGCAGAGGAAGATGCCAAGACGGTGCAGGCGGAACACGATGCGCTCAAGGCCGAAAAGGATGATCTGGAAGAGGCGATCCGCAAGCTGCGCGCCGGTATCGCAAGCCTCAACCGCGAAGGGCGGGAACGGTTGCTCGCGGCCTTCGATCAGGTGAATGCCAATTTTGCCACCCTGTTCACCCACCTGTTCAACGGCGGCGAGGCGCGGCTGGTGCTGGTGGAGTCCGATGATCCGCTGGAGGCCGGGCTGGAGATCATGTGCCAGCCGCCGGGCAAGAAGCTGTCCACGCTCAGCCTGTTGTCGGGCGGCGAACAGACGCTGACCGCGCTGGCGCTGATTTTTGCGGTGTTCCTTGCCAACCCCGCCCCGATCTGCGTGCTGGATGAGGTGGACGCGCCGCTCGACGATGCGAACGTCACCCGGTTTTGCGACCTGCTGGATGAAATGACCCGCCGCACCGAAACCCGGTTCCTGATCATCACCCACCATGCCGTGACCATGAGCCGGATGGACCGGCTGTTCGGCGTGACCATGCAGGAACAGGGTGTCAGCCAACTGGTGAGCGTCGATCTGAAGCGGGCCGAGGCGATGGTGGCCTGATCGGGCTTGTGTCCCGGCGCGCAATGCGGAACCTTGCGCGCGTCAACCCCGGGAGGTTCCATGAAGCTCTATCACTCGCCCGCCTCGCCCTATGTCCGCAAGGTCATGGTCAGCGCCTTGCATCTTGGCCTTGCCGAGGGCATCGAACGCATCGCGGCCAGCCCGAGCCCGGTCAAACCCGACCCGGTGCTGTCGGCGCAGAACCCGCTGGGCAAGCTGCCTGCGGCGGTGCTGTCCGATGGGACCCTTCTGGTCGGAAGCCGGACAATCTGTGAATATCTGGCCGCGCAGGGGTCCGATCCGACCTGGCTGCCTGCCCCCGGTCCGGCGCGCTGGGCGGTGCTGGAACTGCACGATCTGGGCGATGGTATTCTGGATGCCGCCTTGGTGGCGCGCTACGAAACCTTTGTCCGGCCCGAAGCGTTCCGCTGGGCCGACTGGGTTTCGGGCCAGATGCTCAAGATCGACACCGCGCTGGCGCGGCTCGACTCCATGACCGACCGTCTGCAGGGCCAGCTGAACCTTGGCAACGTCACGGTGGGCTGCGCGCTGGGCTATCTGGATTTCCGTTTCGCGCACCACGACTGGCGCACCGCCAACCCGCGGCTTGCCGCATGGTGGGCCGATTTTGACCAGATCCCGGTCATGGCCCAGACGCGCCCGGCCTGACCTGCGCCGGGGCTGGGCCGGGGCACGCGCCCCGGCCCAGCCCCCGCTTTGCCGATCACGGCAGCAGAACCGTCCCGCCAGTGGTCGCCCGCGCCTCCAATGCGCGGTGGGCTTGGGCCACATCCTCCAGCGCGAACCGCTGATCCACCCGGATCTTCACGGCGCCCGAGGTCACCTTGCCGAACAGCTGCGCGGCGATGGCCTGACAGTCTTCGTGACGCGCGATATGGGTGAACAACGTCGGCCGGGTAATCTGCAGCGATCCCTTGGCCGCCAGCACCCCCAGATTGACCGGCGGCACCACGCCCGAGGCATTACCGAACGAAATCATCATTCCGACCGGGCGCAGACAGTCCAGCGACCCTTCGAATGTGGTCGCGCCGACCGAATCCATCACCGCGTCCACGCCGCGCCCGCCGGTCAGTTCCCGCACCTTTGGCGCAAACGGGCCTTCGGAATAGTTGATGGCATGGGTGGCGCCGTGCTCCAGCGCCAACTGGCACTTTTCGTCGCTTCCTGCGGTGGCGATCAGGGTAATGCCCTCGGACCGCGCCCACTGGCACGCGATCAGCCCCACGCCGCCGGCCGCCGCATGAAACAGCACGGTATCCCCGGCCTTGAGCGGCACCGTCCGGTGAAACAGATATTGCACCGTGATGCCCTTCAGCATCATGGCGGCCCCTTCCTCGAACGAAATGCCGTCAGGCAGCGGGCAGACCTGCGCTGCGGGCATCACCCGTGCCTCGGTATAGGCGCCGGGGGGCTGGGCGGCATAAGCCGCGCGCATGCCGGGCTTCAGGTGGGTCACGCCTTCGCCCACCGCCTCGACCACGCCCGCCGCCTCCATGCCCAGCGCGGCAGGCAGCGCCATCGGGTAAACCCCCGACCGTTGGTATACGTCGATAAAGTTCAGCCCGACCGCATGATGTCGGATCCGGATTTGCCCCGGCCCCGGTTCGCCCACCGGCCGATCCTCCAGCACCATCACCTCGGGCCCGCCCTGCGATCTGATCACCACTGTCCGTGCCATGCCTGCTCTCCCCCAAGCGTTGCGTCGCACGCACACTAGCCTGCGCGCAGCCAAGGGCAAGCGGACCGATCACGGCAAGGCACATGGGCTGCACCGGCCTCTTGATATGTTATACTGTTACATATACACCTTCCGCCCGAAACAGGAGGTTCCGATGCCCCAAGACACCCGCCTACC
>JAUXPG010000482.1 GCA_030683915.1 Gemmobacter sp. | reverse complement strand
CGCGGGCAAAGGCCGCAGGCCAAGGGGCGCCCTGCCGGTGCAGCAGGGTCGCGGCCTCGGCCCATTCCACCGTCTCGGCCACGCCGGGCGGTTTGGCCAGCGGTTCGGCCCGCAGCCGGTTGACCGCCGTCACCACCCGGTGCGCCGTGTCCTGCGCCACGGACGACGCGCGCATCATCACGATCTGCGCCTCCAGCGCCGGATCGGGATATCCGATCCAGTGATAGACACAGCGGCGGCGCAGCGCCTCGTGCAACTCGCGGGTGCGGTTGGACGTCAGCAACACGACCGGCGGTTCGGGCGCGCGCAATGTGCCGCGCTCGGGGATCGAGATGCTGAAGTCCGACAGGAATTCCAGAAGAAACGCCTCGAACTCGGGGTCGGCGCGGTCAATCTCGTCGATCAGCAGCACACGGGATCGCGGCGATTGCAGCGCCAGCAACATGGGCCGCGCGATCAGGAAATCATCGGAATAAAGGTTGACGTAGGCATCCCCCGCCTGTCGGATCGCCAGCATCTGACGGGGAAAGTTCCATTCGTACATCGCCGCTGCCGCGTCGATCCCCTCATAGCATTGCAGCCGCACCAACTCGCGCCCCAGCACGGCCGCCAGCGCCTTGGCGGCTTCGGTCTTGCCCACGCCGGGCGCACCTTCGAGCAGCAGCGGCTTGCCCAGCGCCAGCGCCAGATAGGCAGCGGTCGCAAGCCCCTCGTCCGCGACATACTGCGCGTCCCGCATCGCGCGGGCCAGCGGTTCCGGCCCGTCGATCCCGAGGATGGAGGCGCGCACCGCCATCGGCTTAAAGCCTGTGGCGCGGACGGGCGCCGCCGTTCGCCTGCAACCCGCGCAGCACCTTTTCCGGCGTCACCGGAAGGCTGTCGATGCGGACCCCCACGGCATCATAGACCGCATTGACCACCGCAGGCAGCACCGGGTTCGCGCACATCTCGCCCGGCCCCTTGCCACCAAACGGGCCATCCGCGGCCGGGCGTTCGAGAATGGAAATGTGGTGTGGCGCAAGGTCGCCAGGACCGGGCATCAGGTAGGTGCCGAAATCCACCGGACCATGATCGCGCGACGGGTAATGCGGTTCGGTGGTTTCCCATGCCGCGTGGCTCATGCCCATCCACGCGCCACCGCGCAACTGCTGTTCCACAAGACGCGGGTTCAGCGCACGCCCCACCTCATAGGCCGACTGCATGTCGGTCACCGTCACTTCGCCGGTTTCGTCGTCCACCTCGACCGAGACCAGCATGGCAGCATGGGCAAAGGTGGTCACGGGGGTCATTTCGCCGGTTTCGGGGTCCACCTCGGACAGCGGGACAAGGAAGATGCCGCGCCCGGCGATGGTGCGCCCTTGCCGGAACTGCGCGGCCTGCGCGGCGGCCATCGTGGTGATCGACCGTGACGGCGCGCCCTTGACGTGGATGTTTCCCCGCCCGTCAGTCATCAGGTCGGCAGCGTCAACCTCCAGCTCCTCTGCGGCGGCCTCCAGCATCACCGCACGCGCCTCTTGCGCTGCCATGATCACGGCGTTGCCCATGCGATGGGTGCCGCGACTGGCAAACGACCCCATGTCATGCGGGCCGGTGTCGCTGTCGGCGGTATCGACATAGACGTCCTCGATCGGCACGCCCAGTGTTTCGGCAGCGATCTGGCGGGTGACCGATTTCATGCCCTGCCCAAGGTCGATGGCCGACAGCGCGACGGTGAACTTGCCATCGGGATTGGAATGGACGAGTGCCTGCGACGGGTCGCCGCCAAGGTTCATGCCGATGGGGTAGTTGATGCAGGCAAAGCCGCGGCCACGGTGAACGGTCATCAACGCCTCCGAAAGCCAGAAAGGGACGAAAAGCGCAGCGCGCCTTGCCGGGGCGGGCTGGCGGGCGACGGGGGTGGTGGTGGCGGGGGCTGGTCGGCGCGGGGGGGGGCATTCACCGCAGGCGTCCCGGCGGCCGGCGCGCGGGGCGGTTGCACCGGGGGCGGGGCGCCGACGAACGGGTCCCGCGCCGGGGCATTCTTGCGCGCGTAGCTCCAGGGCTGGTAGCCTTGGACGCGCCCGTTTTCATCGGTCACCGTATGGGCGGGCAACCGCGCGCGGTCACCGCCGCCATCGCGGGTGGATGCCAGCGCCGCCAGATGGGGCGCCAGTTTGACCCCGGCCTTTTCCGCCACGACCTGACAACATTCGATCAGCGCGCAGTTCTTGGCGATGCGCCGGTGCGCCTTCATGTCGCCGTCACGGTAGGCGTTGAGCAGGCGCAACTCGATCGGGTTCATGCCCACGGCCTCGGCCACCTTGTCCATATGCGCCTCGATGGCGAAATCGACCCCGGTGATGCCAAAGCCGCGCATGGCGGTTGCAGGCGTGCGGTTGGTGAACACGCAATAGACGTTCGCGTGGACGTTGGGAATTGTATAGGGTCCCGGCAGGTGGCCCACGCATTTGATGACGGCATAGGACGACAGCCGGGTATAGGCGCCGCTGTCGAAATAGCCGGTGAACTGGCGCGCGATGATGCGGCCATCGCGCATGACCCCGTCCTTCACGATCCACAACTCGGCGCCGCGCGGGGCGCCGACCTGCATTTCCTCCTCACGGTCCCACATGAACTTGACGGGCCGCCCGGTCAGCATCGCGCCCAGAATGGCCATCGGTTCGTGAATGCTGTCCACCTTGCCGCCGAACCCGCCGCCGACGGTGCCGCCGATGAAATGCAGGCGCGACGATGGCATCTCAAGCACCTTGGCCGCTGTCCCGAGTGAAAAGAACAGGGCCTGCGTGGAGGTATAGCACACCCAGCGCCCGTTCTGTTCGGGCGCCGCGATGGCGCCGCAGGTTTCCACCGGCGCCTGTTCGATGGGCGACATCTGATAGCGCCCCTCGACGACGTGATCGGCCTGCCGGAATGCGGTTTCCACATCGCCATAGCGCAGTTTCTGGTGGTCGTATTTGCCGTGATAGGCGAACTTGTTGTTGGGGTAGATATCCAGCACCGCAGGCGCGCCCGGTTTGATCGCCGCCTCGACATCGAGCACATGCGGCAAGGGCTCCCATTCCACCCGGATCGCGGCCACCGCGTCGCGCGCCTGCGCGTCGGTTGCGGCGATCACCGCCGCCACCGGCTCGCCCTTGTAGCGCACGCGGTCGGTGGACAGGATCGGCTCATCGTCGATCCCGAAATCCAGCAGGCTGAGCAGGGTGTTGAGGTTGCGCGGCACGTCGCGGCCCAGAACGATGCGCTGCACCCCCGGCATCCTTTCGGCGGCGCTGGTATCGATGCGCCGGATGCGGGCGGCATGATGGGGCGAACGCACGCACCGCATGTGCAGCAGCCCCTCGAACAGGTGGTCGTCGTAAAATGGCGACCGGCCTGTGACATGGCCGGTAATATCCTGCCGCCGCGTCGGTTTGCCGATTTCGTTCAGCTTTTCAGGGCGTTCGTCGGCAAAGAACTCCTTGCGGAAATCGATCATGTTGCCGCCGATCATCGGGGTCTCGGTCATGCGCGCACCCTCCCTTCGGCGACATCCAGAATGGCGGCGATGATCGGTTCATAGCCGGTGCAACGGCAGATATTGCCGGAAATAGCCTCGATCACCTCATCCCGGCTGGGCCTTGGATTGCGGTCCAGCAGGGCGCGGGCGGCCATCAGCATGCCGGGCGTGCAATAGCCGCATTGCGCGGCGAAGCGTTCCATGAACGCCTCTTGCAGCGGGTGCAGCGCGGCACCGGCCAACCCCGCCGCGGTTTCGATGCGGGCGCCCTGCGCGGCTTCGGCCAGCGTCAGGCAGGCCAGCACCGGCGCGCCGTCCATCAGCACGGTGCAAGCGCCACAGCCACCCTGCCCGCAGCCGTATTTGGGCGAAAGGTCCCCCACCGAGCGGCGCAGGAAATCCAGCAGATTCTGGCCATCTTCGGTGAACGCCGCCTTGGCGTTGCCGTTGAGCGTGAAGGTCACGGGTTTCAGCGCCATGTCACACCATCCGTTCCAGAAGCCGTTTCAGATGCACGCCCACGACCGAGGCACGGTACCACCCCGTCGCCACCGGGTCGGTCGGCGGGGTCAGTCCTTCGGCGGCAACCTGCGCTGCGCGGGCGATCGTGGCGGCATCAAGCGTGGCGCCTTCCAGCACGCGCTCTACCGCCGAGGCGCGCAAGGGCGCCGGGCCCATGGCGCCGAATGCCACCCGGACACCCCGCAATCTGCCGCCCTCGCGCGGCAGATGCGCCGCGATGGAGAGCACCGCAACGCCGCGCGGCTTTACCCGCTGAACCTTGACGAAGCCAAAAGCGCGCGGGTCACGCGGGCGCGGCACCTCGACAGCCGCGACCAGACCCGTTCGGTCGCGGTCGCGCAGCAGATCGTCCAGATTGCGCGGGCTGCCCGAGGCCATCAACGCCCGCGCTCCCAACGCCAGCAGCGCGGTGGCGAAATCCCCATAGGGATGCGGCGCGAACAGGTTGCCGCCGATGG
Source organism: Gemmobacter sp. (assembly GCA_030683915.1). Taxonomy (GTDB): domain Bacteria; phylum Pseudomonadota; class Alphaproteobacteria; order Rhodobacterales; family Rhodobacteraceae; genus Wagnerdoeblera. Next base: position 6,648 of record JAUXPG010000482.1, on the reverse strand, counting down.
TGCCCATCGCGCGCACCTGCGGGCCGCCCACCGATCGGGCGGCAGCATGCAGGAACGCCAGATCGCGTTCGCCCAGCACCTGCGCCATTGTCACCCCGGCGCCAAGGCTGAAGCCGTCGGCGGTGCTGCGGATCACGCGCAGCGCGGGGTCGGACGACCGCACCACGCGCCCCTGCACCGCCCCGGCGTTCACCCCGCGCATGATGCCGGTGCCGCCGCCCAGATACACCCCGCCCTGCGCCAGCGCCCGCGCCGCCTCGGCCACCGAGCCATGGGTCTCCACCGTCACCGCCATGTCAGCCCCCCAAGCCCATATGCGCGCGCACCGCGTCAAACCCGCCCTGATAGACGTTTTCGGCCACCATCGCGCGCAACTCCTCCTCGCGGCCCTTCGGCGTATCGAACCGGCTTTCCCAATGCCAGAACGTCGCATCGCCATCGGTCACCGGGGCCAGCCGAACATGCGCCACATAGTTGAGCAGCGGCACCGGCGTTTCCAGCAGGCAATAGCTGAACGCCATGTCGGCATCCGACAGCGTCAGCAGCAGTTCGCGCAGGTTCGATCCGTCTTGCAGGTGAAAGTTCCGCACGCATCCGACCTTGTCGCTGGGCAAGCCCCGTTCGATATGGCTTTCGGCAACGATCGGGTGCCAGCGGTCGTGGCCGTTGAAATCGCGGATCACGTCCCAGACGGCCTCGACCGGGGCGGGCAGGACCGTGCTTTTGACGATCTTGACCACCTCACGCCCCCATCTGGCGCTTGAGCGCGTTGAACCCGGCCTGAAACACGTTGCTGCCGATGCCTGATACCAGCCCCTCCTCGGCCTCGGGCGCGCAGTCGAATTCGGCGGTCCATTCTGCAAAGGTCCGGTCACCATCCGTCACCGGCGTCAGGCGCAGGGTCGCGATGTAGCCCGTCAGCGGCATCGGACTTTCCAGAATGGAGTAGGTGCAGAAATAATCGTAATCGCTAAGTCCCAGCAGCTTTTCGCGGATGCGGTCGCCGTTCTGCAGGTGGAAATCGCGCACGCAGCCCACCCGGTCACTGGGTTCGCCGTTTTCGATGCGGCTGTCGCGGATGGCCGGGTGCCAGCGCGGCAAGGCGTTGAAATCGCGCACCTTGTCCCAGACTTTGGCAACCGGGGCGTCGATGACGGACGAAATATAGACCCGCGCCATGTCACTTGTCCCCTTTCGGTGCCTTCTTGGCGCCATCGGCGATGCGCTGCATGTCCGATGCCTCGCGGATCAGCCCGCCCTGCTTGGCCAGTGACCCGCCTTCGATGCCGATGTCTGACAGCAGGCTGTCGATCAGCGGCGCCTGCACGCGGTAGCGCAGGGCGCTGTTGATCACCTCGTCGGTCGGGCTTCCGCCACCGGAGCCGCCACCTTCGCCGCCCATGCCTGCAAGCTGCATGATGCGGATGTCCTGGATCTTCTCCAGCGGCTTGACCGAGGCCGCGACGATCCCTTCGATATGTTCCAGCATCTTGCGGCGGAACAGCGAATGGCGTGCCTCGTCGGTCAGGATGTTCTCCGCCTCGTTCAGCAACTTTGCCGCCTCGGCCTCGACGGCTGCGCGGACCTGTGCGGCCAGCGCCATGTGCCGGGCTTCTTCGGCGGCCTTCTCGGCCATCAGCACATCGACCGACTTGCGCCGGCTGGCAGCTTCGGTCTCGCGCACGGTCTTGACCTTTTCCTCCGCCTGGGCGGCCAGGGCACGGGCGGCATCTGCTTCGGCGCGGGCGGCACTTTCCTCCAGGCTCTTGCGGTAAAGGGCGATGGCCTTTTCCATCTGCACGGTCTCGACCTCGCGCTCGCGGCCGATTTCCAGCTGGCGGCGGATTTTCTCGTGGTCGATCCGGATTTCGTCAAGCTGGCGCTCCGACGCGATGCGGGCGCGTTCCACATCTTCGCGGCTTTCGATCTCGGCTTCGCGCAAGGCCTGGACGCGCGCGATTTCCAGCTGCTCGATGCTGCGGCGGCGTTCCAGACGCGCGGCCTCGACGGTGCGTTCGCGGTCAACCTCGGCGGCCTCGACATCGCGGGTGGCAGCGATCTGCGCCTGCTTGACCGAGGCATCCGCCGCAGCCGCCTTGGCGCGGTCTTCGGCCAGTGACACAACGCGGGCCTGATCGGCAGCCTCGACGGTGCGCTTCCTTTCGATATCTTCGACCTCGCGGGTGCGCTGCGAGGCGATACGTTCTTGTTCGAGCTTGAGTTCCACGGCGATACGGGCGCGCTCGGTCTCCTCGCGCCGCGCGATTTCGGCGGCCTCAAGGTCTTTTTCGCGGGCGATTTCGCGCGCACGGGTCGCCTCGTCGGCGGCAATTCGGTCGGCATCCAGCTTGCGGCGCTGCGCGATCTCGCGTGCCTGTGTCGCTTCGGCGGCCGCGATCCGGTCAGCCTCCAGCTTGCGCCGCTGCGCGATGCGGGCGGCCTCCACGGCCTCCTCTGCGGCGACGCGGGCCTCTTCCAGCGCCTTGTCGCGGGCGATTTCCTGTTCGCGGGTGATGCCGTCGGCGGCGATGCGGTCGGCGGCGAGTTCCTTCTCCTGCGCGATCCGCGCGGCTTCGGTCGCCTTGGCTGCGGCGATTTCCGCGGCCTCCACCGCCTGACTGCGGGCGATTTCCAACTCGCGGATACGGCGGTCTTCGGCGATGCGGGCCTCGTTCACTTCGCCGGCCTGCGCGATGCGGGCGCGTTCCACCGTTTCGCGGGCGGCGATTTCGGCCTGATCCAAGGTCTGCTGGCGGATGATTTCCTGCATCCGCACCTTTTCCTCGCCCGCGATGCGGGTCTGGTTCAGCAGCAGGGTTTCGGCCATCCGGCGCTTTTCGGTTTCTTCGCGCGCGACGATTTCGGCCTGCTGGATGGTGCGCTGACGTTCAATCTCCAGCCCTTGCGTTTCGCGTTCCTTGGCGATGCGCGCTTCGGCCAGGCTGCGTTCCTGCGCGATGCGGGCGCGTTCGATGGCTTCGCGCGCGGCGATTTCGGCTTCGTCCAACGCGCGCTGCTTTTCGATTTCCTGACCTTGCGTCGCGCGTTCGTTGGTGATGCGGGCTTCGCGCACCGCGCGTTCCTGAAGGATGCGCGCCTTTTCTATGTCTTCCTTGGCCGCGATTTCCTCGGCCTCGATGGCCCGCTGGCGGGCTATCTCGTGGCCGCGCACCTCGCGTTCGCTGGCGATGCGTTCTTCGGCGATGATCTTTTCGTTCAGGATACGCTTTTTCTCGATCACCTCGCGGGCGGTGATCTGCGCCTCTTCGGCTTCGGTGTCGCGCTGCGCACGTTCGCGGGCCAGTTCGGCACGCTGCTGGGCGCGGCGGAATTCGACATCGCGTTCCTGTTCCAGCCGGGCGGATTCCGATTCGCGTTCGATGTCGAGCGCCTGCTTTTCAGCCTCCAGATTTCGGGCACGGATCTGGATCATGGTATCCTGCTCGATGTCGTTGCGCAGTTTGCGACGTTCCTCGATCTCCTTGATCAGCGTGGTCAGACCTTCGGCATCAAAGCGGTTCGACGGGTTGAAATATTCAAGGCTTGTCTGGTCGATGTCCAGAATCGCCACCGATTCCAGTTCCAGCCCATTGCGCGTCAGGTCCTCTTGCGCCAGTTCGCGCACCCGCGTCACATAGGCGGCGCGGTTTTCATGCATTCCGCCCATGTCGGTTTCAGCGGCGACCGCGCGCATGGCGCTTTCGAACTTGCCCGACAGCAGCGCATGCAGCGTTTCGGGTTCCAGCGTGCGGCGCCCCAGCGTTGATGCCGCCATCGCCACCGCTGCCCGTTCCGGGCGCACACGGACATAGAACTCGGCCTCCACATCCACGCGCATCCGGTCACGGGTAATCAGCGCAGAGCCTTTGGTGCGGCTGACCTTCAGCGGCAGCACGTTCATGTTCACCGGCGTGATGTCGTGGATGATCGGCCAGACAAAGGCGCCGCCGTCTATCACAACCTTTTCGCCCAGAAACCCGGTGCGCACAAAGGCGACTTCCTTGGTCGAGCGGCGGTAAAGCCAGTGCATCACCCAGTACAGGATGAAGATCGCGACCACGGCCACGATGAGCCACAGGATCAGTTGTCCGATGAGTTGTCCGGTCATGGTAATGTCCTTCTCAGTCTCGGCGGCCCGTGATGCGCTTGAAGGCGCGGGTCTGTTCGGTCAGGGCGATTTCGGTGGGCAGACGCTCCATGCTGGAGGCGCCATAGAATCCGTGGCAGTTCGCCGTGTTGCGCAGAATGAATTCGGCATCCTGCGGCATGGCCACCGGGCCGCCGTGCACCAGCACGATCGCATCCGGGTTCACGCGCAGCGCCGCTTCGGCCTGAGCATCGACGATGGCGGGGCAGTCGGCCAGTTTCAGCGCGGTTTCCGCCCCGATGCTGCCGCCCGTGGTCAGCCCCAGATGCACGACGATGATGTCGGCGCCCGCGCGCGCCATGTCGGCGGCGTTGTCCTCGGAAAACACATAAGGCGTGGTCAAAAGGCCCTTGGCGCGGGCCTGTGCGATCATGTCGACCTCAAGGCCATAGCCCATGCCGGTTTCCTCAAGGTTGGCACGGAAGGTCCCGTCGATCAGGCCGACGGTGGGAAAGTTCTGAACCCCCGAAAACCCCGCCGCCTTCACCTGATCCAGAAAACGGCCCATGATGCGGAATGGGTCGGTGGCGCAGACCCCGGCCAGCACGGGGGTATGTTTCACCACCGGCAAAACCTCGGACGCCATCTCCATCACGATGGCATTGGCATCACCATAGGGCATCAGCCCGGCGAGCGACCCGCGCCCGGCCATCCGGTAGCGACCCGAATTGTAGATCACGATCAGGTCGATCCCGCCCGCTTCCTCGCATTTCGCGGACAGGCCGGTGCCTGCGCCGCCCCCGACGATGGGCACGCCACGGGCCATCATGTCGCGAAAACGGGTCAGGATGGTGTCGCGCGGGATCATGGCTTGCGGTCCTTCTTCCGGGCGGTGCGGGGCGTGTCGTGCAGGCTGCGGAACGCTTCAAGCAGTGCCGCGGCAAAGCCCGGGTCGTTGATGTGGTGGGGAACGCGGGTGATGCGCCGCGCCGGGGTCTGGCGGGTGTGCATTTCCAGGGCTGAGAACAGCGCCTCGCGCGCCTTGGGGTCATGAAACGCCTGCCCCGGCGCATCCAGCGCCGAGACCCCGCCTTCGGGCAGCAAGAACCGCACGGGCCCTTCCATCCGGTTCAGGCGTTCGGCAATCCAGCGGCCAAGGTCGGCGCACTCCGCAGCGGTGGTCCGCATGAGCGTCACCTGCGGATTGTGCGGATAGAACGTGCGGCCCGCGTATCGGGCGGGCACCGTTTCGGGGGCGCCGAAGTTCACCATGTCCAGCGCACCGACCGATCCGACATAGGGCATCCGCGTGCGGATCATCGCGCCGAAACGGTCATCGGTGGCGGGAAACACCCCACCCATCAGCAGATCGGCGATTTCCGTCGTGGTCACGTCGATCACACCGGCGACCTTGCCGCCGTCGATCAGCTTTTCCATCGACTGGCCACCAATGCCGGTCATGTGGAACACAAGACAGTCCCAATCGGCCCGCAAGGCCGCCGTGACCTGCTGGACGCACGACGTCGTGACCCCGAACATGCTGAGCGCGACCGCCGGTTTTCCCGCCATGCGGGGCCGGGCCGCCTTGCGCGCCTGCACCATGCCCACCATGGCCTGTGCGGCGTTGCCCAGCACCTCTTCGGTGATCACGTTCAGCCCCTGCACGTCGGCCACGGAATGCATCATCATGATGTCAGCGGCGCCGACATACTGGCGCACCTCGCCGCTGGCGACGGTCGACACGATCAGTTTGGGCACGCCCACCGCCAGCGCGCGCATTGCAGGGGCAACAATCGCCGTGCCACCCGACCCTGCGGCCGAGATGATGCCTGCGATTCCGTCCTGCCGCACGATCCAGCGCGCAAAGGCCTCGGTCATGCCCGCAACCGATGTGCCGCGGTCGCCGGTGAACACCCCGGCCGCGCCGCGCGGATGGTAGGCGGCGATCTGGTGTGCGGGAATTTCCGCGCCCGAATGCGCGCCCGACGTGGACAGGTCAACCAACCGCACCGGCAACCCGGCCGCGCGGATCAGGTCGCGGATGAATCTCAGTTCCTCGCCCTTGGTGTCCAGCGTGCCTGCGACCAGAACCACCTCGGCCCCCGGCGCGGCAAGCGGGCGCAGGTCGGGCTGGGTGGCGATGCCCGGCAACGGCGCGGTGGTGACAAGCCGGGCAGTGCGTTCGATCTGCTCCACCGGCACCGGGGCCGACCAGCGGGTCGGGCGCTGCGGGTTGGACAGGTAAATCTTCACCGGCCCGGTGTCGGCCCCGGCAGCGGGCGCGGCTTCGGGGGCCGGCGTGTCATCGTGCCCATGCCGCCCGACGCCCAGCAGGCGTTGCTGCAGGTCGCGGTCGGCGGCCAGATCCCGCGCCGGGGCGGTGCGGTTGATCCGCCCGTTGACCATGATCGCCACGGTATCGGCCACGCCGCAGGCAACCCCGATGTTCTGTTCAATCACCAGAACGTCGATTTCGCCTTCGTCAGCAAGCCGGAGCAACATCTCCTCGACCTGTGCCACGATCACCGGGGCCAGACCTTCGGTCGGCTCGTCCATCACCA
>JAUXPG010000460.1 GCA_030683915.1 Gemmobacter sp. | reverse complement strand
GACCACCCGAAGCCTGAAGATCATCAACGAAAAGGGGTTGCACGCCCGCGCCTCGGCCAAGTTCGTCGAGCGGGTCGAGGCGTTTGATGCGACCGCGATGGTCAGCCGCGACGGCATGCGGGTGTCGGGCGATTCGATCATGGGGCTGTTGATGCTGGGCGCGCACAAGGGCACGCTGATCGAGGTGGAGACCAGCGGCGCGCAGGCGGCCGAACTGGCCGACGCGCTGGAACATCTGGTGGCCGACCGCTTCGGCGAGGGCGCGTGATGATTGCCGCCACCGCCGCCGCCGCCGCGCCGGTGGCCCGCCCCTACGACGCCCGCCGGCTGAGCTATGCCGGAACCTTCACCAATCCGTGGAAATCGGGCACCATCCGCACGATCGAATGGCTGACCGCCAAGCCCAAGCTTCTGTCGCTGATCCGCCGGTTCGAAATGCGCGGCGCCCCGATGGGCCAGAGTTTCTGGCCGCAGGCGCTGGAGATCATGGGCATCGAGGTGCGGACCCCGGCGGAAGAAATCGCCCGCATCCCGGCAACCGGGCCGCTGGTGGTGGTGGCCAACCATCCGCACGGTTTGGTTGATGGCATGGTTCTGGCGTGGCTGATCGGTCAGGTCCGTAGCGATTACAAGATCCTGACCCGCTCGCTGTTGACCGGCGTGCCCGAGATCGCCGAATTCATGCTGCCCGTCCCCTTCCCGCACGAGGAGAACGCACGCGAGGAAAGCCTTGCCATGCGTGCCGCCTGCATGGAGCAGTTGAAGGCGGGGGGCTGCATCATCCTGTTTCCGGCGGGACGGGTGGCGCAGGCGAAGGGCTGGTTCGGCCCGGCTGTCGAGGCGGAATGGAACCCCTTCACCGCCAAGATGGTGATGCGGTCGGGGGCGACGGTGCTGCCCATCCGGTTCACCGGGCAGAACACCCGGCTTTATCAGATTGCGGCCAACACCTCGGCCACGCTGCGCCAAAGCCTGCTGCTGCACGAAATCCGCGCCTCGCTCAACAAGCCGCAGCGCCCTGTGATCGGTGCGCCGATCCTGCCCGAGGAAACCCGCGCCTGGGCCAAGGACCCGCGCGGCTATCTGGCGTGGTTGCGCCAGACCACGCTGGCGCTGGGCGGCTAGGGCTGGTCAGTCGAACACGCCCGCCACCCGCCCGAACAGCATGAACGCCCGTGCGGTGCGTGTGTCGGACATTTCCGCAATGTCCTGATCGGTCGCGGTTTTCTCGAACGCCTGAAAGCTGCGGTCGAACTGGCGCAGGAAGTGGTGCGCGGCATCGCGGAACACCGGATCGGTCCGCATGCGGCCTGCCGTCAGCGCAATGGACGAGCGGTCGCGGATGCCCCCCAGTGCCGCGATGGGGCGCCCGCGTTCGCCCCCGGCGAAGCGGCGCCAGATTTCGGGGCGGGCCCGGTCGGGGCGCAGGTCGTCCATATAGATGCCGTCTTGCGCCAGCAGGGTGAGCACATCCTGTGCGGCGCGGATCAGGCGCGCGGCCTCGCGGTCCTCGAGCGCAAGGCGCAGGCAGCGGAAGCCTTCCTTGTCCTCGGGGTTGTCGGGAAAGTTCATCGCGCGGATGAATTCGTCCACCGTCATCGGCTGGCGCATATCTTCGGCCGGGGTGCCAAGCGCAAGGCCGGGCTGTTCCGCCGGGGCCGCAGGCGGCGGGGCGGGCCGGGGCAGCGACCGCGCCGCCGTATCGCGCCGAGAGGTGGTAAAGGTGGCCAGCGCGGTTTCGGTCTGTTTGGCCGACGCCGCGATCTCGTCCAGCTTGCGCTCCACGTTGGGCTTGGCGGCCACGGCGGCGGCGGCGGCCTGACTTTGCATGACATAGCTGTGGCGCATCGCATCCACCGCGACCTGCAGGCGCTGCGCCTCGTCGCGCAAGGCGCGGATGGTGCGCGAGGTGACTGCCGCCACCCAGATGAGCGCGATGGGCAGGAACACGACGAACAGCTTGAGCAGCAGGCTTTCGCCGCCGCCGGTCATGTCCGCCGGTTCGGTCAGGGTGAAATAGGCGATCACCGCCGCCAGCCACAACAGGCTGAGCATCACCGCCACGATGTCGGTGGCCGTATAGGCCACGCGGTCGGGCCCGGCAGGCGTCTTGCCCAGCAAAAGCGGGCGGTCCTTGGTTGGGTCGGTCATGCGGTGGCCTCCTTCAGGGGCGCCGCGTCATTCGTAGCGGACTGAAATCACCTCGTAACTGCGCTGCCCACCGGGGGTGCGCACATCGACACTGTCGCCTTCATCCTTGCCGATCAGCGCGCGTGCCAAGGGCGACCTGATGTTGAGCAACCCGCGTTCGATATCGGCTTCGGCCTCGCCGACGATCTGATAGTGGTGTTCCTCTTCGGTGTCCTCGTCAAGGATCGTGATGCGCGCACCGAACTTGATCGACCCCGACAGCTTGGAGGTGTCGATCACCTCGGCCCGCCCGATGATCGATTCCAGTTCCTTGATGCGGCCTTCGATGAAGCTCTGCTTTTCGCGGGCGGCGTGGTATTCGGCATTCTCCGACAGGTCGCCATGTTCGCGCGCCTCGGCGATGGCGCGGATCACCGCAGGGCGCTCTGCGGATTTCAGCTGCCGCAGTTCGCTATCCAGCGCGTCAAACCCGGACCGGGTCATCGGGATCTTTTCCATCGTCCCCACCATTTGCACAATTTGCAAAAAACCGGCATCCTTCCCCGCGAGGGGTCCGATGCCGGCGTTGTCGTGGCCCATAGGTGACCTCTGTAAACGCCGAATGCAAGCCCTTTGCAGGCCGGGTTTCGCTGCACTGCCGCGCAATGATGTTGCGTCACGATTGACCCGCGCGACATGCTTCGCTAGCAAGGCCCGCAACACAAGGGAACCCAAGGGGCGCGGTCGCGCAACCGCTCACGGAGGCAACACATGGCTGAGGCAGTGACTCGCGAGTCGATGGAATACGACGTGGTCATCGTGGGCGGCGGGCCTGCGGGCCTGTCGGCGGCAATCCGGCTCAAGCAACTGGACCCCGACCTGTCGGTGGTTCTGCTGGAAAAGGGGTCCGAGGTTGGCGCGCATATCCTGTCGGGCGCCGTGCTGGA